>RPQK01000041.1 GCA_003819755.1 Acidobacteriota bacterium
CCCCTGCTTTCGACCCCCTCCGCCCCTTCGTCCCTTCCCTTTGCCCCTTTGCCCCTTTGATCCTTTGCCCCTGCTTTCGACCCCCTCCGCCCCTTCGTCCCTTCCCTTTGCCCCTTCCTCGTCAGGTGTGGGTCCCGACCGCGGCGTGGCGGCGGGGCAGGAACTTTCTCAGGGCGTGCAGAGCCAGCGGGTAGGCTAACAAGGAAAACAGGACTGCGAGGATGGTTGAGCCGACCGCCGCCGGAATCAGGAGATGGTACTGATCGACCAAAGCCTGCCAGAACTCCCAGCGGAATATCTGTCGGAAGCTGATGTCAGGCAGGGAAGTGCCTTCGGGGATCCCGGTGATCTTGACACCGAACCAGGTTGCGAAGCCGTAGTACGGCACAATAACCCAGGGACTGTTCATGTAGATGCCGATCAGGACACCAATTTTGCTGAGTCTCAGAGCGTAGGCCAAGGCCAGGCCGAGGATTGTGTGGACCCCGATAAGCGGAGAAAAACCGAGGAACACCCCCAGCGCGAAAGCAACCGCGGTCCGACGGGGCGAGTCCTGGATCAGGACAAGTAACTGAAGAGTACGTCGTATAAGTCTCACCGGAAATGTTCAAATCCTTTACAACTCAGAAGCCTCTTTGATCCTCCCTCGAGGAGGGAGATGGAAGGAGACCCTTGAATGACGCGCCCGATTGTGAAAAATCTCGGAAAGTCTTCCGGATGACGCTCATTCATGATCCCCAGTTGCTCCCGTGTGGAAGTCAACAGCAGGGCGTAGTCCTCGCCTCCGTTAAGCAGCATTTCAAGCTCCAACGAAGGTTTTACCACAGTTTGGAGCGGCTCGAGGCTTTCCGCATCGATTTCGGCAGCGACCCCGCTCTCCTGAAGAATATGCTGCAGGTCGGCGAGCAAGCCGTCGCTGACGTCGATCATTGATTCTGCCAGACCGTTTTTGCGAATCCAAATGCCGGCCGACAGGAGTGGGCGTGGAAGAAGATGCGCACGAAAGGCGCGAGCCCGTCCGGGTGTTCCCGACCATCGCTCCAGGTCGTCGCGGGTTGAGAGCTGCTCGGACAGGAGCGGTTGTTCCTTCTGCAGCAACTCCAGACCGCGGCGAGACAGTCCCAGGTCCCCAATCACGGTGATGAAGGTTCCCGGCCGGGCCCCGCGTCGGTAGATCGCTTGCCCGGGGGGCACCGCACCGAAGGCGGTAACAGTCACCGAGACAATGGGGCTACTCGAGATGTCCCCCCCGACCAGCGGCACAGACCAGAGCTCACACCCCTGGAGAAATCCCTCCATGAAATTGTCGAAATAGCTGTCCGTAAGCTCGGGTGGCAGCGCAAGGGCGAGCAGGCAACCGGTCGGCTCGGCTCCCATGGCGGCCAGGTCGCTCACACTCACTGCCAGCGATTTCCAACCGAGGAAGGCGGCAGGCATCCAGGTTCGCTCGAAATCGACGCCTTCCACGAGCATGTCCGTCGTTACCGTCACCTCGTTCTCGCCCGACGGAGCGAGGACTGCACAGTCGTCTCCAATTCCGGTTCTCACCGATGCTTTGGCCGTCAGGTTTCGGTTCCGTATTCTGGCAATCAGGTCGAACTCGGCTCGCGGCGACATCCTGTCATTCTATGACACTAGCCGGAAGCCCGGACAGGGCATTGGCACGGACGAACTCGGACTGACACGGGCCGATCGAGCAAGACATGTTCGTGTCAGCTCGTGGTGGGCAACCGGTTAACGCCTCGACTTCATGGGCACGGGGGCAAGAGGTGCGTCCGCCGGATCGTGGGTCAAGGCCGGGAAGGTTCGGCGCTTGGGCATGTTCTCCCGGAATGCGATCCGTACCACTTCGTCCATGTCTTCCACAAAGAGGAACTCGATCTTGTTGCGGACCGATTCCGGGATGTCACGCAGGTCCGGCTGATTCGCCCGGGGTACTATAACCGAACGGATACGGCTTCTCTGGGCAGCCAGCACTTTCTCTTTGATTCCTCCGATCGGCAGGATTCGGCCACGCAGAGTGATCTCCCCGGTCATGGCAAGATCCTGACGCACCGGTTTCTTGGTGCACGTGGAGAGCAGCGAGACGGCCAGCGCTATACCTGCGGAAGGACCGTCCTTGGGAATGGCTCCCTCCGGGACATGGATGTGAAAATCGGTGTGAGCGAAGAGCGACAGATCGATGCCTAGCTGCGCGGCATAGCTTCGGGCATAACTCATAGCGGCTTTGGCTGACTCCTTCATGACATCCCCCAGGTAGCCGGTCATGATGAGCCTGCCCCTTCCCTTCATCCCGATCGATTCAACGAAGAAGACCTCGCCTCCGGTGGGCGTCCAGGCCAGCGCGGTTGCTACGCCTATGGTGTCGTGACGCAGCAGCTTGCTCTTGCTCTTGCGCGGCACACCGAGGTAATCGAGAAGGTCCTTCGGGGCAATCCGATACCGGGCCTTTTCACCCTCGGCGACCCGCCGCGCGATTTTCCTGCAAACTGATGCGATTTCGCGCTCCAGATTCCGCACTCCGGCTTCGTTTGTGTAGCGCTCGATAATGCTCTTTAGAGACGCATCGGTGAGGCTGAGATCCTTCGGCTCCAAACCGTGCGCCGAAAGCTGGCGGGGAACCAGGTGCCGTCGCGCGATCCGCATTTTCTCCTGCTCGGTATACCCGGGGAGGGTCAAGACCTCCATCCGATCCCGAAAGGCGGGCCTGATCGTATCAAGCAGATTCGCGGTGGCGATGAACAGCACGCGCGACAGGTCAAAGGGTACACCCAGAAAATTGTCCCGAAAGAAGCAGTTCTGCTCCGGGTCAAGTACCTCAAGTAAGGCGGCAGCAGGATCGCCCCTGGAATCGCTTCCTGTCTTGTCTACCTCGTCGAGCATGAAGACGGGGTTGTTGGTCTCCGCATAGCGGAGCGCCTGAATGATCTTGCCGGGCATCGCGCCTACGTAGGTACGCCGATGCCCTCGGATCTCGGCTTCATCATGGACCCCTCCCAGCGACACCCGAGCGAATTTCCGGCCGAGAGCGGTAGCAATAGCGCGTCCCAGGGAAGTCTTTCCAACTCCGGGGGGGCCCACAAAGCAAAGTATCGGCCCCTTTAGGTTCTGTTTCAGCTTCAAGACCGCCAGATATTCGAGAATACGGGTCTTGACCTCCTCCAGGTCGTAGTGCTCCTTGTTCAGGATCTGGCTCGCCTTCTGGAGGTCGAGGTTGTCCGTGGTACTGCGCGACCAGGGGAGAGAAAGCATCCAGTCCAGGTAGTTCCGCACAATGGCGGCTTCGGCGGAGTCGCCGGGCATGCGCTCCAAGCGCCTGATCTGCCGGAGTGTCTCCTGGCGTGCCTCGGGTGAAAGATCGATCTGCTGCGCGGTCTCCCGGTACTGGTTGATTTCCTCGGACAGGTCATCCGTCTCTCCCAGCTCGGTCTGAATGGCCTTGAGCTGTTGTCTGAGGAAATACTCACGCTGGCTTTTGTCAATCTCGACCTTGGCTTTGGAGGTGATCTTCTCCCTGACGTTCAAGAGCTCCACCTGGTTGGTCAGAATCTGATGAACTCGAGCCAGTCTTTTGACAGGCTGGATGATGTTCAGAACCGACTGGCTGTCGGGGACGTCAAGATCGAGGTTGGAAGCAACAAGGTCGGCCAGGCGCCCCGGATCCTCTAGATTTTCCAGGACCACGAGCACCTCTGGAGAAAAGCTGCGGCCCAGCTCGCCGGCCGATTTGACCTTCTCCTTGACCTCCCCGACTAACGCCTCGATCTCGGGGTCGTCCTCGTCGGCCTCAGGTTCCTCGATTGGCTCCACATGCGCGACGAGGAAGTTCCCTCTCTTTTCGCAGGCTTTGACGCGGGCCCGGCTCAGACCCTGAACCAGGATTCGTATGCGCTGGTCGGGAAGCTTGAACATGCGCATCAGGACGCCCACTGTTCCGATCTCGTAGAGATCCTCTTTGGCGGGATCTTCAGTCTCTGAGCTCTTCTGCGCGACAAGTAGAACTGTGCGGTCGCGGTCAATAGAGTCCTCTATCGCCGCGACTGAACTGTCGCGGGTAACAAAAAGAGGAGCGATCATGAAGGGAAAAGCGACGAGGTCTTTCAGGGGAAGGACGGGCAACGTCTGAGGGATCTCAGATTCGTCGGTCCTTTCGGCTGAATAGTCGTGCGCGGTTCGATCTTGGCCGGGCATCTTGCTCCTTTATGGACCTAACAGGAAGAAAAGCAGGGCGTCCTGTGTGAAAGGCTGACTGTGAACGCTAAAATGAACTCTTAATTAGAATAGTAATAGAAAAAGGACAAATGGTTAATAACCGGAGGGGCCGATGAACGGCGAAGTGGCGGCGGAGTGCCGGAGGAAAGGACACCAAGGATCTCAAGGACCTCAAGGACGAACATGCAGCTTTCTGTCTTTGAGGTCCTTGAGGTCTTTGCGGTCTTTTCCTCCGGCACTCTGCCGCTCACCGGGGCACCAGTGGTGCTCTATGGAGCCAGGGAATCAAGGTGATCGGAGAAATCTCTGACATCTTGAAAGTCGAGGTACACCGAGGCAAAACGGACATACGCGACTTTGTCTATCCTCTTCAGCTCGGCCATGACCATGCGACCGATTTCCTGTGAGCTCACTTCGCGATTCTCGGCCATGGTGGCTTTCTGCTCTATGCGTTCGACCAGTTCCTCGAGCTGCTGGCCGGAGACTGGGCGTTTCTCGCACGCCTTGAGAAGACCGTTCATGATCTTGGCGCGGTCAAAGGGTTCCCGGTAGCCGCGTTTCTTGACGACCATGAACGGCACGTCTTCGATCCGTTCGTAGCTGGTGAACCGCCGGTGGCAGTTAAGGCACTCCCGCCGGCGACGAATAGCGCGGCCGTCTCTGCCCTCCCGCGAGTCGATGACTCGGTCCTCGTTGCAAGCGCAGAATGGACAACGCATTACTAGATAGATACCATTCAGCTGCCGAATGATGCTATAAAAATGTGCGTCCCGCGTTGGGGCTGAGGATTGCGGGATTGTGGATAGCGGAACTGTGGGTCCGCCCTGTTTCATCCGCAATCCGCAATTTGCGATCCGCAATCTGCCGATGTGTGAACTTTTTCCCCTCTGTTTCCGTTTGAACTGACAGGCGGGAAATGTTGTAGAGGAAGCGAATTGCAGCATTCAGACGCCAAATTGGTCGAACGGTGTTTGGGCGGTGACGCGCACGCCTGGGAAAACCTCGTCCGGCTTTACAGCCGGAGAATTCTCAACCTGGGCTACCACTACACCGGGCGTCTGGATGTGGCCGAGGAGTTGACCCAGGAAGTTTTCCTGAAGGTCTATCAGAATTTGCGGAGTTACAGCGCCTCGACCGGATCGCTTCAAAATTGGATAATGCGGGTTGCACGGAATCTGATCATCGATTATTACCGGGCGACTCGACATGACAAACAGGTGGCAGGAAGCGAGGAACTGGAGGTCCTCGACTTCGAACAGGACAGCCAGTCCGCCAGTCCGTTCGAAAACCTGTACCTGAAGGAGAAGGCTCATTACTTGATGAAAGGGCTGTCAATGCTGACGCCCGAGCTGAAGGAAGCGGTTCTCTTGAGGGATATACAAGGGCTTTCCTATCAGGAAATCGCCGATATGCTGGAGATACCGGAGGGAACGGTGAAATCCCGGATCAACCGGGGACGCATCGAGTTGGCCAAGGTGCTAAGGAAAGGCAGCAATCCGGAAGGATTCGCGGTGTCGTGACGGAACGGTTCTAAGATTCAACGTTCTACGGTTCAACAATTCAGAGTTTGCGCCTGCAACTTCTGAAAACCTTGAACCTCCCAAACGTTGAACGGTGAACGCTGTTTGAGGGCTTATGAACTGCTCGAGATTTGAGACCCTGCTGAGCGAATACGTGGATGGGACGCTGGATGCTCGGGTCCGAGCCGCCTTGGAGGTGCATCTCCAGACGTGCTCGGCATGCTCTATGCTGGTCCAGGAGGTGCAATCCGTTCGCTCGCAGTTGGCCGATTTCCCCCCGATAGAGCCGTCGGAGGAGTTGATCGAAGCGATCATCGAAAAGACGAGCGGCCGATTCCACGTCCGCTCCATCTGGGCGGAGGTCATTGCCCCCACACTCCGTCCGTTCCTGACCCAGCGCTTCGCCTTCGCCACTCTCATCATGTTTGTCTTTCTGTTACTTGTCGGGAACGTCATAGGACCCGATTTCTCAGCGTTCAGCTTCTCCGACTTCCGGCCTTCAGCTCTGGTGGAGCAAGCCGATCGGTTCTCCAGCCAGGTACAGAAGAAGTGGGGACAAATCAGAAACACCGAGTCGCGACTGGTCGGTGAGGTGTGGCGGTTGAAAGAGGACCTCTATGGCCGTCTGGACTACCATTTGATCAACATGCTGGTCCGCAGTTATCAGCATTCAATAGAAGAGCAAGGGGCGAGGAAAGAGGTCAAGGGAGAAAAGAAGAAATGAGATGCTATTACCACTCGGATGTGGAATCCACACACGGCTGTTCGACCTGTCGCAAGTTTTTGTGCACAGCCTGTGCTCACTCCATCAAGGGGAAGATTTACTGCCAGGATTGCCTCGTCGCCGGTGCTGAGTTGGCTGGGCTTGCGGCCACGCCGCGACTCGCGACTTACTCCCCGGGCCGGGCTGCTCTTTTCGCGATCATCCCCGGGATCGGTGCGGTTTATAACCGCCAATACGTGAAGGCCGTCCTTCATTTCGCGATCTTCGCAGGTCTTAGCATTATCGCCAGTAACGGCCCGGGAGTGTTCGGAATGGCGGCGTTTGCCTTCTACATCTTCACCATCATCGACGCCTATCGGTCAGCGCAGGCCATTCTCCGGAACATTGTGACCAATCCACAGATGCTGGAGGAGGAGTCGGAAGACATCAACGTGCCAGTTTGGGGCGGCGTGCTCGTACTTCTTGGCGTCTTGTTTTTCCTGAACAATCTGGGAGTCTTCGAACTGTCCGAGATGACCCGGTTCCTGTGGCCCCTTTTCTTCATGGCGCTAGGAATTTACCTCGTGGCTGATTATTACCTGGCCGGCAAGAAGAAACAGCAGCAGCAAGTACCGCCGCTGCCGTCAACCGCTCGGATAGAGACAGACCCGGTCAATCGTGAGGAGAGACTGTAATGGCGAACAATCGCAGTATTGTCCCCTTGATTCTGGGTGTCGTCCTCGTTCTCCTGGGGGGCCTTTTTCTCGCGATCAACGTCTACGGTGTCGACCTTGAGTGGCTGCAGGTCATCCGCATAGCCATTCCGTCGCTGCTTCTCCTTGTCGGTGTCCTTAAGTTGGTCCGGCACTACACGTGGGATGCGCCAAGGCTGCAGGAAGAACCGGCTAAAGGGAGCTTGCTCGGAGGCATTTTCTGGACAGCGGTCGGCGTTCTCGGCCTGCTGGATCTCATCGGTGTCCTGGACTTCTTTTCCTTCTTTGGATCGTACTGGCCGGGCCTCCTGATTCTGTTCGGCATCGGGAAGATTGTCGATTTCTACCGGTTCTCAGGCGGACTGCAGTTCCGGGCGGGCGAGGTCATCGGGGTCCTCCTGCTGATGCTGCTGGGCTTTGTTTCCGGCAAGATCGGTGGATTGGACCCGGGAATCAGGGCTTTTGCAGACCTTCCTCACCATCTGGTCTTCGATGACGAGGACCGGGCCAGGTCCAGGGTGGAAAGCCACCAGGAAACGTCGGCTGCCGGAGTCGAGGCGGTGCGGATCGAGAACCGCTTCGGCGACATCGAGGTAGAAAGTGGTCTGGCTGAAAAAATTGACGTTGGACTGACCGCGGTTGTCAGGGGCGAATCCGAGCGGCGGGCCGGCGAAATTGGGCGCAAAGTCCAGCTCTCTCTCCAACGCGAGGGAAAGCTCGTCAAGATCGGCACGAACCGAGCCGATTTCCAGGACCGCCACTATCCGCTTTCCACGCATTTCCGCATCCTCGTCCCCAAGCAAGCGCAGGTGACGGTTGACAACGAAAACGGCAGTGTGACGGTTCAGGGTTTGAACTCGGCTGTCCAGGTGAGCAGCTCGTACGGTCAGATCACCATCGAGTCGATCACCGGATCCGTTCAGGCCAAAAACCGCTATGCGGGCACTACGGTCAGAAATGTCAAAGGGGATGTCTCCGTCGAAAACCGAAGGGGAGGCGTTCGGATTGAGTCGGTGACGGGGAACGTCAAAGCCGGCACCGACTACGAAACCGTCCACGCGGAACATGTCGAAGGGCAGCTCGACGTCACGAATCATTTTGGGCATGTTCATCTGCGTTCGATCCAGGGGCCAGTGACAATCAAGAGCCCCGGCTCTGGTGTCGACATCGCGAACATCACCAAGCCGGTCCTGATCGAGAATTCGCACAAGGCGGTTCGTGCCTCGGAACTGGCTGATTCGCTTGAGCTCGACACCTCCTATGGAAGCGCCAACCTTTCCAAAATAGACGGGACCGTCACGGTTCGGGCATCGCACTCGGATATCAGTGCCCGGGATATCAAGAAGGGGATCAGCGTCCAGGGCAGCGGTTCGAAAGTGGCGCTTTCGCAAATCGACGGGCCGGTCAAGATCGCCACGTCCCTACAGCGTGTGGCATTGGACCGGTTTAAAGGTCCGGCCGACGTCCAGAATGAGTACGGGGAGATAATAATGAGCCCGGACACCCCGCTTGGCGGGACTCTGGTTGCGAGCAATCGCAACGGTGAGATTACCCTGGCGCTTCCTCCAGATGTCAGTTGCCGATTATCTGCGCAGGCGCCCGGTGGGGAGGTCGAGTCTGAGTTTGGCCAGGCCGAACGGGCCGAGAAATCGCAGATGTTTGAGCAGACGTTAGGAGGCGGTAAGAACGAAGTGCGCCTCCAGACAACCTATTCCCGAATTCGGATCAGAAAATCCGACTGAGGCGAAAGAGAAGCACTGCAATGTACAGAGGAATCATTTGCTTAGCGGTTGCGGGCCTTCTTCTCACGGCGTGCGATGTCGTCGAGTTCGAGGGTCAAACAGCAAGTCTACACAAGGCCGTCCCTATGGCCGGCGAGGAACTGCTCGAGGTGGACGTGGATGTCCCCGTCGGCAAGCTCGAGATTGAAGCCGGGACCGGGGGCAACCTTTACGAGTTCGATCTCGACTACAACGAAAATGCCTTCACCCCGGAAGTCGAGTTCCAGAAGCGGGGAAACACCGGGGTGTTGCGGTTTCGCCTCAACGGCGAAGGAAAACACGTCAGGCGCATGGGCAAGAACCGGCTCAACCTCAGGCTGAATCCCGATGTCCCGATCGTGCTGCGCGCCAAGAGTGGAGTAGGCGAAAGCCAGATCGATCTGGGTGGGATGCGCATCCGCGAACTGGACATCGAGAACGGGGTCGGCGAGACCAGCATCTCAATGCTCGAGCCGAACAGGATCAGCTGCGACCGGGTTGACATACAAAACGGCGTCGGCTCACTGAAGATGACGGGACTGGGGAATCTGGCTTCCAAACAGCTGAAGTTCCAGGGCGGCGTCGGCGGTTCGGAGCTTGATTTCTCAGGTGACTGGCGCGAAGAAGGCGATATCGACATCGAAGTGGGCGTCGGCGGGGTCGAGCTCAGGATGCCTCGATCTGTAGGAGCGGAGGTGAAGGCAAACCGGACTTTCATGTCTGGAGTCGATTTGCCGGAGTTCGAGAAACGAGGCGACACTTACATCAGCTACAACGTCGACCGGGTCAGCAAAGTCCTGCGTCTGCGAATTGAGGCTGGAATCGGGGGCGTGGAACTCCGGTGGCTCTAGATCCTGTCAGCACCGAGCCGCCGGTCAAACCGACCGGCGGCCGGATCCTCGTGGCCTGCGCTCTGAAACGAGAAACGGATTCAATCAAGGACTTGCTTCCCCGCCACGTCGAACTGCTCACGACCGGCGTGGGGAGTCGCCACACGCGCAAAATCCTGATCCGCCGCCTCCAGCGCAGTCCTGCGCCGGGCGTTCTCGTCTTCACCGGGACGGCCGGACAACTTGACCCCGCGTGCGCGATGGGAACAGTCGTGTGTCCGGAACGCTGGCTGATCGATGATGACAAGACAACCGGGCAGATCTCGGGCGACCTCATGGAACGCCTGCGTGCCCGGGGATGGGTCATAGCGGGTTCCGGGCTGACCGTCTCACTCCCTGTTATGCGGGCCTCCTCCAGGCTCGACTTGTTCCAACGTACCGGCGCCGCCATCTGTGACATGGAGGCTGCAGCAGCCCTGCAGGTCGCGGCTCAGTTTGGCATTCCTGCCTTGGCCGTTAAGGTCATCTCCGATGGTGGCGACTGTGATTTTCTGGATTTCTACCGCAATCTCAACAAGAACCTTCACAGCCTTGGACTCTACCTGCAGCGACTGCTGCAGGAGCTGACTGAGATTCTGCCTTCCATGCCCATTCAGACGGGCGAGGCGTCGTCACCAGGTGACGGCATGACGAGCCCGCTAACCGAGCTGTGAGACCGGGAAAGGACCCCAAGGACCTCAAGGACCTCAAGGACGTGAAGGACAAGTCAGCGGCGGTTGAGTGACTCGCCGTAGTGTGGCGAGTCACTCAACCGCCGCTGACTTGTCCTTCACGTCCTTGAGGTCTTTGAGGTCCTTGGGGTCCTTGAGGTCGTTTCCCCGCCCCCTACTCCTCCGTTGCCCGCCCGAGAATGGCCCGGCCGATGAGTTGGCCCGAAGAGGTTTCGACGTCGACCCGAATTGTTCGTGGTGCAGGGTCTTTTGGGATTGTCAGGTAGGACCAGTAACGGTACCCTTCCCTCCGCCCGCCGCGAACGACGTCGTAGCCCGGTTTGGGGTGAGTCCAAACGAGCCAGCCATCCAGATACCACTTGTGTCTCACCTTCGCCGTTAAGCCGAACGGCGCTTTGATCGGCGTCAAAGCTACGAGGCGTCCGCTGAAACCTGCCGGCAGCTCCGAGATCACGTGTTTTATCCGGTAGGTTTTCAGGTTGAGTGGACCGAAAGTCGCTTTCCCAAGGGAAACCATCACGGGCGGTATAAAGGAGATCGTCAGGTGGAGGAAGAATAAGACGAACAAGCCCGTCGCCGCGGCCGGAATCCAGAGAGATTGCCCCCGCAGCTGGCCGAAGCGGTGGAGCATCGAGGTAAAAATGGCAACGGCAAATGCCGCCGCCAGATACAGAGCGAGCTCGATCCTGAGCGGAAACATGACGAGCAGCATGACATTGATGCAGGCGAAGCTGTTGAACGACAAGAACAGGGCGGTCAGCGGCCAGTGCACCGAGAGGTAACGGTCATAAACCACGTCCAGCGTCGAGAGCACGGCCGACAGGCACAAAACGATCAGAAAGACCACGTTGCGCGAGGAAAAGGTCGTGCTGGCATAGTAGACCGGGATCACGAAAAACAGGAGTTGCTGGTAGAAGTTCTTGTTAAAGTAGTTGATCACGAGCCGCACACGTTCGGACCATACGCCCGAGAGCCACGGCAACCGGATCAGGACCGGAAGAAAAAGGCTCGTCGCCCAGATGAAGCCGATGTGGAAGACAATGATGCGGACGTAGGCCGGCTTCTTGGCCCCCAGGATCATCACTCCTACCCCGAACAGGAAGGACCAGCAACTGTGAAGCCACCAGAGCAGCGTTTCGCGTTCGTGCACGTAGGCCCAGATCCTGCGAACACGGGCTAAGGCCGTTCCGCCGTTTGTGACCGCTGCCTCGGCAAGCGGCACGGTTTCCGGTGCGAGTTGCTCCTTCACTTCCAACACGCAACAGATTATAGCCGATGCGCTCCGCTTCCCGGTGCTGCTTGAGGTGAAGGCCCCTTCTGCCCTATCCTTCATGGAGTGCAAAGGGAAGTAGCTCAAAATCAAGGAGCCTGGACGCCGACCTCCTGGCAAAGCAGGCCTGCTGCGCAGCAGCCCGTGTACGGCGACCAGGAAGCGCTCAACGATGCGCTCTGCCAGCTGGCCAAACTGCCGCCCCTGGTTACCAGTTGGGAGATTGAGACGCTGAAGCGGCAATTGGCTGATGCGGAACGCGGCGAGCGCTTTGTTCTCCAAGGTGGAGATTGTTCGGAGAGTTTCGAGGACTGCGAGTCGTCAGCCATCGCCAAGAAGTTGAAGATCCTCCTCCAGATGAGCTTGGTTCTCATGCAGGGGGGAAAGAGCATCATCCGAGTGGGACGATTTGCCGGTCAGTACGCCAAGCCCCGCTCGGCCTCAACCGAAACCCGAAACGGTGTCACTCTGCCCACCTACCGGGGAGACATGATCAATCGCCCGGGTTTTAGTCTTGCAGACCGCACTCCGGATCCCGAGCTGCTCCTGCGAGCGTATGAGCGAGCGGCCCTCACCATCAATTTCATCCGTTCCCTCATCGATGGCGGCTTTGCAGATTTTCATCACCCCGAGTACTGGGACTTGGGTTTCGTCACTAAGTCGCCGATGGCAGCGGAGTACATGAGAAGCGTCGAGTCTCTGGGAGAGTCCCTGCGCTTTCTCAAGACCATTACCGGGCACACCCCCTCGGAGATCAGCCGGGTCGACTTCTTCACGAGTCATGAAGGACTGCACCTGTATTACGAGCAGGCCCAAACGCGACAAGTTCCGCGCCGCCCCGGCTGGTATAACCTCGCAACGCACTTTCCCTGGATCGGCGAACGAACCCGAAGCCTGGACGGTGCGCACGTCGAGTACTTTCGGGGGATCACCAACCCGATCGGGGTGAAAATCGGCCCGGCGTTGACCCCTGCCGAGGCCGTCAGACTGTGCGCCGTGCTGAACCCGGAGAACGAACCTGGCCGGCTTACGCTCATTCACCGTTTTGGCGCCGATCGGGTGGAGCAATGCCTGGCCCCGCTGGTCGAAGCTCTGGCGAGGAGCGGAGCGAGAGTGGTCTGGTGTTGCGATCCGATGCACGGGAATACCGAGACCACCAAGAGCGGGATAAAAACCCGCAGATTCGAGAAGGTCTTGTCCGAGCTCGGGCAATCTTGCCGTATTCTCCGGGAATGCGGCGCCCATTTAGGAGGGGTCCACTTCGAGCTGACAGGGGATAACGTGACGGAGTGCCTGGGCGGGGCCAGCGGAGTTACCGAAGCCGATTTGAAGCGGGACTACCGCACCCGTGTCGACCCTCGTTTAAACTACGAGCAGTCGATGGAAATGGCGTTCCTGTTGGTGCGGTTGATGAAGGAAAACGGGCGGTGATGGACGAAGTGTTTATCCACGAATACACGAATTACACGAATTTAAAAAGGACCTCAAGGACCTCAAAGACCTCAAGGACGGTGACTGTTGCTTTGTCCTTGAGGTCTTTGAGGTCTTTGAGGTCCTTTTGAATTCGTGTAATTCGGGTAATTCGTGGATAAACACTTCGTCTCACGGCTGCCTGTAGACTTTCCCGTCCTTCATGATGAACTTCACTTGATTCATCGCCGAGATGTCAGTGAGCGGGTTGCCCGGGACGGCAATGATGTCGGCGAAGAGTCCCGGGCGGATCTGCCCGATTCGGTTCTCCATTTTCAGGACCCTGCCATTAACGGAGGTGGCGGCAAGCAGGGCTTGTACCGGCGTCATTCCGGCTCGAACCATCCATTCGAGCTCGCGGTAGCTGTCACCATGTCGGAAGACACCCACGTCACTTCCCAGCCCTATGATGACCCGGCTCTTGAGCGCCGCCTTGAAGGCCTGCACCGCCTGCTGCATGTCCTCGGTGTACGGCTGGCTGCCTCGCTTGTATCCCTGGAAATACTCGCTGTACGCCTCAACGGCGGCGAGTGTCGGGAAGTAAGCGACTCCTTTTTCCGCCATGAGTCGAAAGACTCTCTCGGTTCCCTGGTTCCCGTGTTCAATCGTGTCGACCCCTGCCTCAACGGCACGGCGCATGCCTTCCGGGCCCGTTGCGTGTGCCGCGACCGGGCAGCCGGCGCTGTGTGCCTCGTCTACGAGCGCCTTCAGTTCTTCCACTGAAAAGGTCGGCACCAGGATTCGCCCCGGCCCCCTGCGGAAGTCCGCATAAACCTTCACCCACTGCGCTCCGCCGGCAATCTGCTCACGTACGGCCTTGAGGATTTCGCCGGAGCCGCTCGCTTCCTGCGCGCCTTTTGGGGGATTAAATTCGGGGGCGTATTCCGGTGGGCCGGGCGCGTACGAGCCGGTCGCGACGATGGCCTTTGTGACCACAACCAGGCGCGGTCCGGGAATCATGCCTTCATCAATGGCCCGCTGCACCGATACGTCGGCAAAGCCGGCTCCTTCCGTTCCCAAGTCACGCAAAGTGGTGAAACCGGACATCAGGGTGTTGTTGCAGTGCTGAGCGGCGCGAATTACGCGGTAGGCCAGGGGTTCCTTAAGAACCTGATCGTCCCACAATGTCTCGTTATAGGGGTGAAGGAAGATGTGAGAGTGGGCCTCGATCAGGCCGGGAAGCAGGGTCATTCCCGGAAGATCGATCGTCCGTGTTCCCGGCGGAACCGCGACGGCCGTCGCCTGACCAACCGCCTGTATCTTGTTCCCGATCACCAACACGACCCATCCTTCGCGCAATTGCTCTCCCGCAGCGTCAAAGACGCGGGCAGGTCGGAGCAGGACCGCGGTGGTGTCCGTCGCCTGTTTGGCGACGTTTGTCGGTATCTGGCCGGATGACAACGGCGTTGCGAGTATCAGGAGCAGAAGCAGGATAAGAAGCTCTCTGGCTGAAGTCATGTCGGATTCTCCTGCTCTTGGATAGCGCAAATGAGCAGGCGTTGGCAAGCCCCTCTGCCCCTGCTTTTTAGAACCAGAACTGTTCCAAGTCCTCCTTAAGCTGGTCAAGCACGGGGCGGTCGAGGTTCAGGACGGCTTCTCGGGTGACTCCGGGCGGAGCGGGGAGAAGCTCGGTGAGTCTTTCCCAGACCAGTGCGCGCTGGTCTCGCGCGACCCGGGGCAACAGGTGCCAGAGGGAGAGTGAATCGCGCACCCGCGAGGCGGCGAGCAGCTCGGGCAAAGACGCGTCGAGGGAGTGCCCAAGATCCACGTCGCTTAAGGCTTTCTGGAATTCGGCGGCCGAATCGAGGAAGTACGGTGTGCCGGGGCCCGAACCCGGGCGCGAAACACACGCGGCGCCAGCTGGGACCAGTGACTGGACGCCATGGAACTCAAGGGCCACCCAGCCGGCGGTGACGTTCAGGTGGCCATTTCCTCGCTCGTCCACCGTCAATTCATACGCACATCCGAGATCGACGGCCAGGGCCGACGGGGTCTCGACCAGGAACAGGCGAGGCGGCGCCAGGATGAAGGCGTTGATCCCGCCCCTGTCTAGAGCCATGCGGTGTTCATCGGCCCCCGCCCGGAGGATTCGCACGCGGCTGTTTGGCTGCAGTTCGACCTGCCCGATATTCCCCACCTCGATCTGCGCTCGAGACTCCCCGTCCGTCTCTATCCATTCTCCAACGCCGATCGCTCCTTCCCTGTTCATGCCGATCCGGCCGATCGTGGGCGCACCGGCGATCCCCGTCACGGTCCAACCTTCTTCGGATACTCCCGGCTGCTTGGATAAGATAGTGAGGGCGGCGCTAAGTGATACGAGGATGAAAAGAGCGGCTGCGATCGCCGCCGGACGTTTAGACCAGATTGAGCCGGCCCGTCGTCCCGTGCTCGTCGCCGGCAGTTTTACCTGTTTCGCAGACACCAGAGTGATCACCTGGGCCGGTTTTCTCACCGCCCGGATGCGTGCTGCTATATCAGGCCAAAGATCCCGGGATGGCTCGATGGCATCGGGTAGAGCCGAGATCAGGGCATTAAGTTTTTCGTCCATATTGCTACTGTTCATCTTTGCAGCCTCTCCCGGAGCAGGTGCCGAGCCCGGTGGAGTTGAGCCTTACAGGTCCCAACAGCCGTGCCGAGCATTTCGGCTATCTCGTCGTGCTGGTAACCCTCCACCTCATGAAGCACAAAGACCAGTCTCGCCTTTTCCGGTAGCCCGGCAATCGCCGTCTCCAGATCCAGCGCCTGATCGGGCGCCGGCGACTCCTGACGATGATCCAGTTCCGTTATGTCTTCACAGGGCATCACCCTCGCCCTTCGTCTCTTGGTGGATCTCAGTTCCAGCAACACCGCGTTAACGGTCAACCGATATAGCCAGGAACCGAAGCAGCTTTCGTGTCTGAAGCCGGCAAGCATCAGCCAGGCGCGCACGAACGCGTCCTGGACCACATCTTCCGCCCAGCGCGGGTCACCAAGCATCCTGCGACAGATGGCGTTGATCCGGCCGACGTGCAGCCGATAGAGCTGCTCGAAGGCTTCCTGGTCTCCGGCCTGTGCCGCCCGTACAAGCGAACTTATGTCGGCTGCCGCAGCCTGGCTGGCCGTGGCGGATTGCATAGCCATCTGTTGTTAAGATACCGGTCGAGGGTTCAAGGTTTATGCCGTTCGCCGTTCAGCGTTCACCGTTCAGCGTTCACCGTTTAAAGAAAAGACACGTACAAATCGCATTTGGTTTCCGCAGGCTGAACGGTGAACGCTGAACCGTGAACGCTGAACGGTGAACCCCGAACGCTTAAACCCTGACCCTCCGACCGGTATCTAAGCCCTCAGAAGCATCTGGCATCCCAGGCCGGAAAATCGAAAAGGCGGCCGCCTCGCTCGATAGCCTGAAATAACGATGCAAGGAGAAAGAACCATGAGAAATCGAATTGTGAGCTTTGCCTTGATCAGCATCGGACTCGGAAGCCTGGCCTTGGCCGGCCCTCCGCTCGTCTGTTTTCCTTTTGACACTGGCGGTCAGCCTTCACTTTCCTGGGGAGGCCAGGGGTGGCATGAAAGCGACCCGAAATACGATACAGCCAATCTGGCGAGCGACACCGTCAATCTGCTCAGGAACGATGTCTCCGTGATCGCCAGGATGGAGACTCTGAGGAGAGCCGGCATCTATGCCGCCAATGACCCCAAGGCGGGTTCAGCACTGCTTGGAGCGCTGAAGACCCGAGTGAAAAACGGGGGTGAAAAGCAGAGCGTTGCGTATGCCCTCTTCGACCTTGGCTATTTCGCCGATACTTACAGACAGGCGAGCCGAAGGGACAACAGTCTGGAACCACACCAAATAGACGGCTACAGCCTGGTCTCGAAGGCGATTGAAGGCCTGCCGGAGAGTGCGGACATCCATTTTGCAGCGGCACTCATGACGGCGGACCGGAAAGACAAGAAAGCTGAACACGAACGCCACCTGCAGCAGGCGGCCCAGGGCGCGCAGGAAGGCTCTCTCCTGGCCCGCAACCTGGTTTCCCACTTTCAGTGGCGCGGGAAGGATCTGCAGAGCCTGCGCGCGTCGGTGAAGTAGGAACACCCGTTCAGCGTTCAGCGTTCAGCGTTCACCGTTCAGCGTTCACCGTTCCCCGTTCAGGGTTCGCAAATTTACCGCTGAACGGTGAACGGTGAACGCTGAACGGTGAACGCTGAACGGCTGACCCTCCTCTGGTCTATAATTCACGGTCATGACCAAGAGACTCGCTTGTATCTTAGTTGCTTTCAGTTTTCTTACCGGCCTTTATCTGCAGGCGGCAGGAGAGGATGACGGAGCCAAAGCGGCCAGGCAGTTTCGTATTCACGATCCGGCGCGGCCTCGGCCTCCGATCGTCGATCCGGGTAGCGCGAGCACTCCGCAGCAGCCCGGAAAGCCGCCCTCAGACGCCGTCATTCTCTTCGATGGGCGCGACGTCTCGAACTGGCGAGCGATGGACGGCAGCCCGGCCAAGTGGGTTATCAAAGACGGAGTGATGGAATCGGTCAAAGGCAGCGGCTATGTCCGCACGCTTCAGGCGTTCGGGGACTGCCAACTGCATGTCGAATGGGCGACGCCGGCCAAGGTGGAAGGAAAGAGCCAGGGACGCGGCAACAGCGGCGTCTTCCTTATGAATACCTACGAGGTCCAGGTTCTCGATTCCTTCAACAATGATACATATCCCGATGGCCAGGCCTCGGCTGTCTACGGCCAATATCCGCCGCAAGTCAACGCCAGCCGCGGACCGGCCGAGTGGCAAACCTATGACATCGTCTTCCACCGGCCCCATTTCGACGAAGAGGGAAAGGTCGTTCGATCGGCGCGAGTGACGGTCCTGCACAACGGCGTTCTGGTGCAAGACAACGTCGAGATTGTCGGTCCGACCACCTGGATGAATCGCCCGCCTTATCGGCCGCACCCGGACAAAATGCCGCTGGCGCTCCAGGACCACGGTAACCCGGTCCGTTTCCGCAACATCTGGGTGCGTGAACTGCCGGCTCGGCCGGCTGCTGAACGCGCCAAGGACACTGAGGTGTTTCTCGGTGGAGCACTCCTCGAGCCGTATGTCGGCGAATACCAAGGGGAAGGCACACCGTTGATTACCGTAACCAGGGACCGAGACCAGCTCTTCGCCACTTTCGCTGGAAATCCTGCGCGTCCGATCTTTGCCCATTCTGAGAATCAATTCTTTTCCAAATACATCGGCATCGAATTTGAATTCCAGCGCGGAGCGAATGGCCGGGTCGAGGGTGTGATCATCAAGCACGGCGAAGACCGGATCGGCCCGGCGAAGAAACAGAAGTAACGCAGTCGGAGGGAGGGACATATGGATACTCGGCATATAGGCTGTTGCCCGCAGGTTTCGAGGCGCGGTTTCCTCGGTGGCGTTGGCGCGGTCATAGGTGGAACAACGCTCGGTCACCTTTCCTGGCCGGTCCTCGCTGCCGGCTTGGGGCAAACGGCTTCAGAGGGGCGTTCGCCTCTTGTCGTCAAGCCCATCCTGGTCTACGAGATTCCGCAGAGAAAAACTCAGACGAGTTGGCGAAGTTGGGGTGGGATCCAAACCGAGGACCAGGCGCTCGAGGAGGTAAAGCGAATTCAGGGTGAGCTGAAGCTACTCGAGCAGAAGGCCGACTTCCCGGTTCAGTTTCTCCCGGTTTCTCAAATGAAGAAGAGCCAGGAGCTGGATCAGCTTGAGGCTGACCTTGGAAAAGCCCACGTCATCATTGCGTACGGCGCGGGCGGGTCCAAAGAAGTGTACGACCGGATCGGAAAAACCGGCAAAGACGTGATCCTCTTCGTGCGCCACAAGTCCGGTCCTGTTTACCTCTGGTACGAGATCATCAGCCCACGTTATCTGCGCCAGCACAAGGACGAGTTGGCCGTCGCGGGCGTCGACTTCGAGGACGTGGTTGTCGACAGTATGGAAGAGGTGTCGTGGAGGTTGAGATCTCTGTGCGGGCTGCAGAACACCCGGGGAAGCCGCATTGTGGCTATCGGCGGACCCGATGCCTGGGCGCAGCCGAAGGGAGTAGTGCCCGATCTGGTCCGAAAGCTGTGGAAACTCGATATCCAAACGGTGTCGTACGAAGACCTGGGCAAGTTGATCGACGAGGCCCGCGCCGACCAGGCGGCCGTGGATCGTGCCAGGAAACGGGGCGAAGAGTATCTCGGCCTGCCGGGAACGAAGCTCGAGACCGAACGTGAATA
>RPQK01000042.1 GCA_003819755.1 Acidobacteriota bacterium
GAGTCCGGCAGCCGGGCTGGGAGCCCGGCGAAAACGATGGTTGCAGCTCGCCGGTTCAGGCCGACCCCGGGGGTCGGCTGCCGGACTCTGGAGAGTCCGGCCACGATAAAAGCCCCATTCACCACGGCTGGTTGTACTGACTTCGAAAAAGTAAATGGCATTGGGCGTCTCGCCTGCACTCCCAGCGGGCAGCGCCTCTAAACCTGCTGCGCCTCAAAGAGCGCCCGGTAGTATTTCATGAGCCGCACCGGGTCGGAGCTCTCCGCAATCTCGGCCAGGCAGAAGCCCTTGTAATCGATACCGCGCAGCATCTTGAAGAACTCCCTCCAAGGATAATCGTCATAGAGGTCCTTCAGGTGAACCAGCCCCAGGCGGTTCTTCACCATTTCGAAGTTTGTCTTGATACCCCCGTCCTGCAGATCCTCGCCGTTGCAATTCCAGCAAATCCAGAAATTCGGATGGTTGGCGTGCTGCATAATCTTTTTTATGCGCGGGAAGTGGGCGGTGTCGCGTCCATGGACCTCCAGCCGAATCGGGATACCGTAGTCCGCGCCAAACGCGGCACATTCCTTAAGCGCCGTCCCAATCTGCTCCAGGGTTTTGTCCTCCGGGACCCCGGCTGGCAGGCCGTTTGGCCTAACCTTCACTCCGCCGGCGCCGACTTCCTTGGCGAGCTTGACCCAGGCCTTGGTCTCTTCGATGTTCTTTTTCACGACAGCCGGGTCGGCCGCATGGTACTCGCAGGTTGTCCCGAGTCCCACCAGCTTGATCGGGGAGTCGGCAAATTTCTTCTGAACTTCCTGACGCTTCTCGGCAGGCAAGGAGATCTCGACGCCGTGAGCATGGGTCGTTCGGAGCTCGACTCCCTGGAACCCGGTCTCCTTGCAATTCTTTATGATGGTATCGATATCCCAAGTCCGAGCCAGATTGTAGGTAACGGTTCCGAGCAGCAGGCCGCCCGGTTTCGGGCCTGATGCCGCGGTCTGTCCGCCCGCTTCCCGACTTGCCCCCATCACCGCGCCTGCTCCGATCGATCCAGCAATGAATGTTCTCCTGTCCATGACTGTCCCCCTTTTGTGTTGTCCAGCCTTGTTTCTTATAACACGAAAGGACCTCAAGGACCCCAAAGACCTCACGGACGTGTTTGTCCTTGGGGTCTTTGGGGTCCTTGAGGTCCTTTTCTCACTGGGCCGGAATCGCGGCGAGCGAGTGCAGGCTGTAAGGGCCGAAGAGGGCAAAAGCGGCCACTTCCTGATCGGATGCGATGCGGATGGTCCCTGATGTCAGACTCTGGCCTTTGAGCTGGGGGAAGTACTCGGTCAGGAGCCGCGAGAGGCGTTGGTGCGCAGAAAGTTGCTCTTGCTTAGTGGCCAGCACGCTTCCATCGGCCCGCAGCACCTCAAGCGTCAGCTCGGCCGCCTGCTCGCCCGGGTTGACTATCGCCAGCCCCGTGAAAAAGTCGGACGTGGAAATGAGGTGGCTGAAAACTAACGACCTCCGACCCTCATGAACGAGAGGCAGCATTGAAGCGAACTTCTCCCCGTCCGGGTCACGGAAACGAACGCTTCCTGTCAGTCGTACCCAGGCGCTGGCTATCTGCAGGTAACCGGAGCGGCCGGAACCGGGGGGCAGCCCAAAGAAGCTCGCGCTGTCGATCTGAACCGTCCCGTAAGGCGTGAGGGTGACGTCCCGCTCGCGACCGATGATCTCCCCGCCGTCGTCGATCCATCGCACCCTCACTGTCCCGGGATCGGGATCGACGCTCATCAGACTGACTGAAGTCGTCACGGCCGGGCCGTCCGCGAACTGCGGGGCAAAGAGCAGGCTGGAGGCATCCGCGATCGCCTGGGCCGGAAGCAGTGAGACGAAGCGCGACGAGTCCTCCAGATAAGCAAGACCGACGACCGGCTCGTCGGTTCTGAATTCCACATAATCGGACTGCGTGACTTGGACATTACGGAAAATCTCTTCAACAGTCTGAACCAGAACGCCTTGGTCGACGATCGTCCGCCTGACGACGGGGTGCTTCAAATAGCCGGCGGAGTCTTTCAGTTCGAACCAGACTTCGGTTTCGGTCGGGCCGGGATTCACGATCCAGAACTGAGTTTTGCCGCCGGGAACCAGGTTGGGGAAGACGAACTGGTCTCCCGTCGCGGAATCGGCGCTCGCAGTGTCGAAGACCTCGAGGTCAGGACTCAACGTGGAGAAAAAGGCTGTCACCTCATTGCCGGTGCCGTCGATTCTCCACCAGCCGCTCATTTCCGGAAAGAACGGGTAGAGATCCTCGGTCAGCAGGGTTTTCTGCTCCCCCGGGCGCAATTCAACAGGGACGGGGTTTCTGATTCCCCATACGGGCCTCCCCTCCGGGTTCAACAGGGTGATCTGCACTGTCCGCGTCTGGCTTCCTCGGTTCGCCAGCGCGATACCCGTCCATTGCTGTTGTCGCTCGTGAGCCACACGAGGAACGAAAAGCGCATCGACCGGAGTGAGGCTTTGGAGGCCGTTCGCGAACGTTCCGGCCCAGATCGTGCCGTCCGCTCCAATCCTGATATCCCTGACCCCTGCGTAGTAGGCGAGCTGGGGATACGGAGATCGGGGGAATCCCGAATTGACTGTTTCCCAAGTCGCGCCGGAATCCGTGCTTCTCAGGACGCCGCGGCGGGTCGTACCGGCATAGATTGTCCTCGGTTCCCGAGGGTTGATGGCCAGCCGGGTGAAATAATCGTCATATCCCGACCAGGGACGTCGATGCGTGACCCATGTTGCTCCGGCGTCCGTGCTGCTATTCACTGTCTCCTGCCCCAGAACCACGACATTTCGACGATCGGTTGGGCTCAGGACAACTTGCGTGCAGTAGCCGTCCACCGTTACCTGCCACGTGCTGCCGGCGTCTGTGGATTTGTATGCTCCCTTCGAAGTCGCGGCATACAAAACGAGGCTGTCTGCCGGGTCGATAGCCAGGGACGATACGTAGAGGTCTTTGACTTGGCTCGAAGGGATGGCCCACGTGGCGCCGCCGTCGGTGCTTTTGTAGACCGCTCCCTGGGGACCGTATTGGGTCTTGGGAAGGGGTTTACTGACGAAAAACGTCCAAGGGATGTAACCGTAGGCCGCGTACACAACGTTCGAATCTCGGGGATCGACCTGAATATCGTGGATGGAGTTGATGCCGGCGACTTTCTGCCAGCTTTGGCCGGAATCGGTGCTTCTGTAAACCCATGAAGACGCCAGGAAGAGAACCGAAGGATTCCTTGGATCGACTTCAATCGCTTCGATCGCAATAGGCTCGTCCAATCCAGTGTTCGATGACCTCCATGAGACCCCGCTGTCAGTGCTGATGTGAAAACCCTGTCCTCCCGCAGCATAAACCCTTCCTTCGCGGGTTGGGTCGAGAGCCACGGCGTTCACTTGTCCGCCTCGAAGTCCTTCAAACCCGGCGCTGACCGACAGCCAGCCGTCCACATCGACCCGAACACCGAACAGGCCCGAACCAGTGCCGGCGTAGAGTAGGCCACGATCATCCGAATCGAACAGGAGGCTTTTGACCGAGAAAGGAAACGGGGTTTGAGTCCACGAATCCCCTCCATCGGTGCTGCGGAACAGGTGCCAACCCCTGGCCAGATAGAGCTCGTCGGTGCTTCCCGGCCGGGCAGCCAGGTCGTAGACACTCGAGCCGGAATCCAGGTCCAGCCCCTTCCAGCTGTAGCCGCCGTCCGTTGAGCGGAGCACTTCCGTCTCACCCAGGGCATACAGCCGCTTGGGATCAGAGGCGAAACTCACCATTTCTCTGATTGGTACCGGGACCTCTATTTCTCTCCACGACTCGCCGCGATCTTCGCTGATAAGCAGGCGCTCGCCGGTTGCAGCGAACAGGCGGCCTGGGACTTTCTGGTCAATGGAGAAGGATTGAAAGTAACTGTCGTCGGTCAGGATAGTCGTCCAAGTGAGGCCTTCGTCCGTGCTTCTGGCAATCCGCTGCCCTGCGAACCAGGCGTAGAAGACGCGGGGTTTCACCGGGTCCACTCCGAAGCCGGCGAGGGCGGAGAACCCCTGGCCAAGTACTTTCCAAGTGTCTCCTTTATCGGTGCTGCGGGAAATGCTTATCCCGTTGACGGCGTAAAGGAGATTGGGGTCCCGGGGATCACAGATCACGCGTACGTTGCCCGAGCGTTCTAGAGCGTACAGAAGCTCCCAGCTGTCCCCTCGGTTGGTGCTGCGGAAAGTACGATTTCCAACCCCGGCGAACATGGCCTGCGATGTTGCCGTGGCGGTCAGGCGCGTGATCTCTGCAATGCCGGGCCCGCGATCAGTCCAAAGATTTACGCCGGCGTGGCCGTTGTCAGCGAGACACAGAAACAACATAACAAACAGAAGCGCTGGATGGGTTGCGTACCGAGCACGATACGTAACCCCTTCAGGGTTGGGATCCGGCCATCCCGGCATCCCGGGGTAGGTCGCAAAAGCGCGACTAACCCTGGGCTTTGCTACGCGACTCCTTCGGGGTGGAACGGCCAAAATTCGTGTGAGGAGCAGAACACGGCTGGCGCACTCCGAAGGCTCGCTGCGCTCGCGGCTGGGAAGCTCTGAACTTACTTTCATCGCAGCACCTCCGCTGGTATGGCCGACATGGATTTCAGGTCGTAGGAACCGAACAGGGCGTACGCCGCCAGCTCTTGATCCGACTGGATGCGAATCGTCCCCGAAGTCAAAGGCCGTCCGCTAATTTCCGGGAAATACTCTGTCAGCAGGCGGGAGACACGTTCGCCCGGCTCCAGGCGTTCCTGTTTGCCGGCTATTTCGCTGCCGTCCGCCGCCCGTATCTGAATGCTTACCTCGGCCGCTTGCTGCCCAAGGTTGAGGATGGCCAAACCCGTGAAGAAATCACTGGTCGAGACAAGATGACCGAGCACAAGCTCCCTTGCGCCTTTTGACACGAGTGGCAGCGCGGCTGAGAAACGTTCCCGGGCCAGGTCGCTGAAGCGAGTGTCTCCGGTCAGTGTGACCCAAGGGCTGCGAATCTCGAGGTAACCCGCCGAGTCACCCGCCGAGTCACCGTCCCCCAAAATCTCACTTGCTTTGACGGTCAGTTTTCCCAACGGGGCGATCGGTACTTCCTGCTCTGTTGTGATCGGCTCCCCGTCGTTTCCCAAGACTCGCAGTTGCACGAGCCCGGGCCGTGGCTCGGTATTGACGACGGTGATCGTCGAGTCCATGTCGGCGCGGGCGGCGAACTGTGGTGAGTAGAGGAGGCGACTTGCATCTTCCTTTCTCTTTGCGCTCAGAAACGCCGCGTATCGGCCGGGGCTCGAGAGGAACTCGATACCCGTCAAGGGTTGATCCGAACGTGCCCGGACGTACTCCCCGCCAGAGAGCTGGCCTTGGCCGAAGATCTCAGCGAGACTACGGCTGAATACGCCTCCTGCTGGAACGTCGGCTTCCACTGGGCCGGAGGCCACATTCCCGTCGCGGTCGCGTAGTTCGATAACCAAATGAGCCGCTTCGTCCGCGGGATTCGCCAGCCAGATCTCGGTCTTATCCTCTGTCTCCACGTCGCAAAACAAAAGCTCGCCGGCTGTCTGCGGTCCGACCGGCGCCGTATCAAGAATGTCCAGCTGAGGGCTGTATGCCGAAAAGAAGCCGGTCACCTGGTCGTTTGCCCCATCGACCCGAATCCAGCCGAGCAACGGTTCAGTCGCCGCCGGACCAAAAAGATCACTGGCCGCAAAGGCTCTCTGTTTCCCGCCGTCCAGCTCTAAAATCGCGGGATTCTGAACTCCGTTTCCTGGCATGGGCCGGCCGTCGAAATCGAGAGCCGTCACAGTCAGTGTCACCTTTTTTTCGCCCATGTTGGCCAGGGCAACGCCTGTCTCGCCGACTCCAGGAGTTGAGGCCATTCGGGGCAGGAACAGGGAGGGGTGCCAGGTGAGCTCGTACAGGCCTCCTGGGTAACCGGGCGCGGCAAGGACGGTGAGGCGATCAGCAGAATCGACGACCAGATCAGCTGTGGTGACGTGAAAGACCCCAACCGGGTTTGGGTGGTCTGCACGGCGTCTCCAATTTTGGCCTCCATCGGTCGTTATGAAAAACCCTGCTTCCCCCAGAGCTACCAAAACGCGGTTATCCTTAGGATTGACGGCCAGCCGGCTGATGTTTTCGCTTTTCAAACCTATCAAGGCCCACGTCTCGCCACTATCGGTGCTCCGATGCACTCCGCCCGTCGATCGAATTCCATAGAGTTGGTTAGGGACCAAAGGATCGACAACGATATTACTCATCAAGTACGAGGAAACGAGGCGGGGGACAGCTATGGGGCCGTCCGCAACGTAAAGTCCACTGCGGGCGGGGAGGTAGATCCGTTCGTCTGTTGGGCTGACTACGGCCGCCTCTTGAAACTGAGGCATCTTGACCGTCTTTGTCCAGCTACCCCCATAGTCGTTGCTGACGAACAGGAAACCGCCAAAACCGAAGACTCTCCCGGGGACGCGCGGGTCCGACGTGACGAAACCGATGGAATCATCGGCGAGTCCATCACCCGACTGCTGCCAGTTCTGCCCGGCATCCGTACTTCGATAAAGACGTCCCCCGACTAACAGGTAGAGAATCGACGGATCGTGTTTGTCGATCTCGATACCGCCGACCAAAGGATTGGGCAAGCCGATATTGCGCTCGGCCCACGTCTTCCCGTAATCGGTGCTCTTGAAGACACCACCGGCGGAACTGGCGGCATACAACGTTCCGGTTCCGGGAACCACGTCTATGTCGTGAATTCGGGCCATTCTAAGGCCTCGACTCGAAGCCACCCACGTCTTGCCGCCGTCGTCTGTTCTGAAGATCCCCGAACCGCCCGTTCCAATAAGGAGGCGACTGTTGTTCATTGCCGCCATGGCGATCGACAGAACGTCAAAGTTCGTGACCCCGGTATTCGCGTCTTTCCAAGTCTCCCCTTCATCGGTGCTCTTTGCGATTCCTTCGTACCACTGAATGGATGCAAAGGCGGCGTAGGGGGCAGCCTTCTCGAAGACAAGCCCCGTGATCGGTGACGCACCTCTGGAGATCTTCCGAGCCCAGGTCTTTCCGCCATCCGTGCTTCTGATGATTCCGTTAAGGCTGACCGCCAGAATTATGTTGGGGTTCTGCGGGTGAACGGCGACACGTTCGAAGTAGTCATTGGCAATCCGGCTCCAGCTCGCACCTTTGTCAGTGCTCTTGTAGAGCCCGGCATAGGCCGCTGCGAATAAGGTATCAGGGGAAGAGGGGTAGGCCACCACATCATAGATAGAAGTCAGCGGGAGAGGCTCGCTCCAAGTTAGTCCTTCGTTGGTGCTCCTGAGCAGGAACTCGTAGCTGAAGGCGAGAAGGACACGCGGATTGCCGGGTGCGACGATCAGGTTGTCAAAGCTCCGATCTCGCGGCCCGAGCGTCGTCCACGTCTTGCCTGCGTCACTGCTTCTGACCACGCCGCTCGCCTCGACGAGCGCGTAGACAGTGCCTGACAAACCTGGATCCGGGATGATTTTCAAGACTCGCGGGATCAGAAGCGGGCTGTCGAGCGGCGACCAGCTTTTCCCTCCATCGGTGCTCCGGAAGCCCATGCCGTACAGCACTGCATAGCAGAGTGAATCGTCGAGCGGATCAAAGACGACCTGGTCGACATGACCCCCTTCCGGCCCGCGATTCGTCCAGTTGTTGACTCCTGCGAAGCCGGGCGGCGAAAGAATGAGGGCGAATACAACCAGGGAGCGGCGCCAGAAAGAAAACAGACCGGGCATGACTCTCCTCCGGTTCTAATGATGACCGGAGGGTGCAGATGGCCGACTGCCTACCCGGTTTTTTTGCTCAATCAGATAAGATCTTCGTAGTCTTCGGCCTGCGCGGTCCGTTTTTTTCCGAAAAGAAATTCGAGACCGGATTTAATGCCCTTGAAAAACGATGAGATTTCGATTGCAGGGCGGAGGATGTCACGCTTGATGATATCGGTCGTATCCTCGAATTTCTTGACCGTATCCGTCACCACATAATCGACTTTAGAGGCCTGATCCCGGCCGATCTGGATCATTTCCTGGGCAAACAGATCAAGGTCATTGGCCCGATCTCGGACGATCGAAGTGATCTCCTGAAGATTGGCGCTGACCTCCTCGGCCATCTTTCCGAGGGGTTGTAAACTCTCGGCCGTCGTCTTGAGCCGGGCGGAGATTCCTTCAATGTCCCTTTGAATGCTCTTGGACTGGGCGCTGAGACGGTCCGAGGTTTCTCGAACCGCCCGAAAGGCGCGCCACATTGCGATACTTTGAACCAGAAAAGCGAGGCAGGCCAAACCGACGAAGACAACCAGCAGCGTATCGAGCACGAGCTTCTCCAGTCAAAAGAAGTGGTTTTAATGGTGAGCTCGAATCCAAACCGCGAGCGTTCGGCGCGCGGACGGAAGCTCGACCTAGGATTGGGCAGGATCCTGTTTCCGCTTTTCTTCCTCGTAGGCTTGCTTTCCAGCTTCAATCGCGGCATTCATCTGCTCGCGCTGCCGGGAAATCATCTCGCGCCCCTTGTCGATGGTCTGGGAGACCTTGCTCGACACTTCCCGCGATTTCTCAGCAATCGCTTCTCGACCTTGGCGCGCTTTCTCGCCCAGTGCCGCCGTGCCTTCGCGATACTTATTGCCCAGGAAGGCCCGGGTTTCCTCTCCGGATTTCGGGGCGAGCAGCAAGCCGATGGCGGCTCCCACGAACCCACCGATGACAAAGTACAAAAACTTCTCTCCGTTGGTCGCCATATCTTGTTCCTCCACTCAGTTAGGATAAGGGTATCACAAGTGTTAGGGGCACGAAAGAACGTCCGGCTCACGCCTGGCGCCGGCGCTCACTTAAGGCCCCCCTGCCCGCTGGATATAATGGTGGCCATGCAGCGAATATACCGGGCATTGACCATCGCCGGTTCGGACAGCGGCGGATGCGCCGGCATCCAAGCCGACCTGAAAACCTTCGGAGCGCTGAAGGTACACGGGATGAGCGTGATCGTATCGGTCACAGCCCAGGACACCACCCGTGTCTACCACGCCGCTGATTTGCCGATCGAGAACATCGAACTGCAGATCAAGGCGGTGATGGAGGACATCGGTGCCGACGCGGTTAAGACGGGGATGCTCTCGTCAGCCGCCATCGTTCAGCTGGTCGAGCGGAAAGTGCGGGAGTATCGGATAGAAAAGCTCGTGGTCGACCCGGTCATGGTCAGTACTGGAGGCGATCTCCTGATCAAGGCGGACGCCGTCGACCTGCTCAAGAACTGCCTTTTCCCCTGTGCCCTGGTTGTCACCCCGAACCTGAGGGAAGCGGAAGTCCTGACCGGAACGAAGATCACCAGCCAGCGCGAGCTGAGGGACGCAGCCCTCGCCATCAAAGCGCTCGGCCCCCGGGCGGTGGTCGTAAAGGGCGGCCATTTCGAGAACGAAGATGAGTCGGTCGACCTTTTCTACGATGGTCGTCAGTTTCTCGACTTTCGCGCAAGCCGGGTTGCGACGCGAAACACCCATGGCAGCGGCTGCACGTTCGCTTCTGCAATTACCGCCTACCTCGCCCGGGGCCTGGAGCTTGAGATGGCGGTGGCCCGTGCCAAGGAATACGTGACGGAAGCCATCAAGCACTCCTTTCCCCTCGGACAGGGGAACGGGCCGCTGTGCCATTTCTATCGGTTTTGGTGAGAGGCCAAAAGGACCCCAAGGACCTCAAGGACCTCAAGGACCTCAAGGACGAGACTGAGGCAAAGTCCTTGGAGTCTTTGAGGTCTTTGAGGTCTGGCTATTCCGCCCTCAGCTCAATCCTTCCGCCGTTCGCAATCAAGGCCTGCAGGCCGGCAGAGGCAGGGCCGGCTGCTGCTGCCGCCTTCAAATACGCCAAAAGGTCCCCGCCGGCTGCCGGCAGGTCGAGCAATTTTCGCTCATGCAGCGCTCGGAGACGGCCGTTTTCGACGATCAGGCAGGCCATCGGGCCGCCGTAAACCTCCGCCAGCCCTACATCAATAAGGATAACCTTGCCGTCGAAACGCGGCAGGATTGCCGCCTGCGTGGGAGTGTGGGCGATGACCACGTGATCGACTCCGTAACGCTGCAGCAAGTTGTCGACGTGTGCTGACAGTTCCCCTTCAGGTGCGCGGGCTAGCCCCCGAAACCAGAGAGGCCCCTCGGCATCCGTCACGACTCCCTTTTCGAGTTGCGAGAAGTCCTTCAACTCCTGGCGCACCTTCTCATTAATTTGCCGGATCGACCAGGAAGAATACCTGGGGCTCAGACCACCGTGTGCGAACAGAATCCGGTCGATTCGAACCACGGCGTTCTTCTCCCGCAGCCACTTGCCGTACTTTCCGGATGGCCCGAATGCCTGCCTGTGCTCCACCCAACCCAGGGGATGGTCTTCGTACCATCGCTGGCGAACCGCGGCGCCATCCGGCGACTGCTCTTGCCCGTTTGAGCGTAGCGCGATGTAACTGTCGTAGAAGGCGTCTCGAACCTCGTCCGAACGAGCTGTGGCAAAAGCGGCGTACTCCCCCGGTGAAACATAGCGAAGGTCGCCGTAGAGATTCATCGTTTCGTGATTGCCTAGAAGGACATGGACCCGCCCCCCGGCCTTGAATGCCTGCTTCTCCAGCTGCATCAAGAGATCCATGATTTTGCGGGAGTCGGGCCCCCGATCGAGGATGTCCCCGGTTTGGACGAGGTGGGTTCTGGCGCCGGACCAGCGCTTTTTCTTGTCGAGCAGTCCAGCCGTGCGAAGCACACTAACGAACCGGTCGTAGTCTCCGTGCACATCCCCGACGGCAACGACACGGGCGACGGCCTGGAACTCATCCTCCTGCGCGAAGATCGGGGCGCCGAGCAGGAGGAGGACCGAAAAGAGGACTAGGTTCCGTGATACAACTTCCAAGTATTCAAGCCCCCACTGAGATTGGCAGCATTGAATCCATTTTGCCTCAAAATGCGTTCGGCCAGGTAGCCGCGCAGGCCAACACGGCAGGAGGTGACGATCTTCTTGTCTCGGGGCAGTTCATTCAGGCGCGCCCGGAGTTGCCCGAGAGGGATCATCTGCGATCCGGGAATCGTGCCTTCGGCTACTTCGGAGGGCTCGCGCACATCGAGCACGAAGGCCCCATCAGGAAGGCTGTCCGGGTAGACCGGAGAAGTATCACCGCGCAGGACATTCGCGGCCAGCATCCCGGCGACATTTACCGGATCCCTGGCCGCTCCATAGGGCGGGGCGTAAGATAATTCGAGATCCTCGAGCTGAAATACCGTCATTCCTGCCAGCATTGCTGTGGCAACGACATCCACTCTCTTGTCGACCCCTTTTTCACCGACCGCCTGAATGCCGAGGATTTTGCCCTCCGGGCCAAACAGCAGTTTCATCGCCATCTGCTTCGCCCCGGGGTAATAAGTCGCGTGGTCGTAAGGGTGCAAGTAGACTTTCTGGTACGCTTGGCCGGCCGCCCTCAGACGCCTTTCGGTGACGCCCGCGCTGCCTGCGGTTTTCGAGAAAAGCTTGACCACAGAGGTTCCCAACGTCCCCCGATAGACTCTTTGCCGGCCCATGATGTTGTCGGCCGCGATTCGCCCCTGGCGGTTAGCCGGCCCCGCCAGCGGAATCTGGGCGAGGTCGTCCGTTACCAGGTCGCGGACAGCGATCGCGTCCCCGACCGCATATATGTCGGGATCACTGGTCTGGAGATACTGGTTGACGATCACGCCCTTGCGGGCCGACAGCTCGAGCCCCGCCGCCTCCGCCAGCTCGGAGTTCGGACGAACACCGACGGACATGACGACGAACTTGGCCTCCAACTCCGTCTCGTCATCAAGCACCACGTGAAGGTCCGAATCGATTTCCTCCTCAGTCGAAGCCCGGTGGATTTCGACCACTCGTCGATTCAGAGCCAGGTTCACTCCGGCACGTCTCAACTCCTGGGCAAGAGGCTGGGCCATTTCGTAGTCCAGAGTCGGGAGAACCTGGGGCAGCATTTCGACAATCGTGACCTCGAGGCCCAATTCACGCAGGTTCTCAGCCACCTCCAGACCTACAAAACCGCCACCGACAACCACGCACTTCTTTGCACCACGCTCAACCCTCGCAATGATGCGATCCATATCGCCGATAGTCCAGAGCTGCATCACGTCCGGGTCGTCCGCACCGGGGATCGAAGGACGGATCGGGCTTGCGCCGGTGGCCAGCACCAGCTTGTCGTACGTCTCAAGATGGGACTCCCCGGTATTCAGGTTTCTCACCGAGACTTTCTTTTCCGCACGATTAACCGCGGTGACCTCGTGGAGCGTCCGGACATCAACCCGGTTCCGGGCGCGAAAGGCCGCGGCCGGCATGATAAGCAGCTGCCTTCGGTTGGGTATGACTTTACCGATGTGATAGGGCAGGCCACAGTTGGCGAAAGATATGAACTGCCCCCTTTCAAACAGGATGATTTCGGCGTTCTCGTCCAGTCGGCGTGCCCGTGCAGCCGCGCTCGCGCCAGCCGCTACACCCCCCACAATCAGCAGTTTCATGGTCGGACATCATAGCAGAACGTCCACCGAGCGCTTAAGAGGTTCGGGAGCCGGAGGGAAGGACCGGAAGGACCTGAAAGACCTGAAAAGACCTCAGGGACCCAAGACCCGCAGTTTGTCGTCCTTCAGGTCCTTCCGGTCATTCCGGTCCCTCCTTCCGGCCCCCGAACCTCAGTTCGGCCAAACCGCCTCTCCTCGCATCTAGAAGTGGAGGAGGAGTAGAGATGCATTCGCGACGCCTGCTGTTTGTCTGTTCGCTGGCGCTGTCGCTCGTGATTCCCCGAATTTTGAACGCCGGGGTTAACGACTGGACCAACATCAGCCCGCCGGCCGGAGACGTCGAACAGATTGTCTTTGATCCTGTTAACCCGCAGATTGTCTACGGAATCCTGTCCGGGCAGCTTTATGCGAGCCTTGACGGGGCCGAAAAGTGGCACCCGGTTGAGTCTTTGTCCCTCCCGCAGCGGATCAGGACTATCGCGATCGACCCCCACCAGTCCGGTACGATATACGCTGCGCCTTTCGAACACGGGATCGTCAAGAGCACCGACTTCGGGGCGACCTGGCAGTTCATGGGCCTTGCCACTGAACCGGTCGGCTTCGTTGCGGTTCATCCCGTCAAGTCGTGGATGCTTTACGCCGTAGCCGGGCAGGATATCTACAGGAGTACCGACCGCGGCGGCAGTTGGAAAGCCGTTTCGCGCCACGGCGAAGCGTTCATGCTCGCCTTCAGCCCAGCGAACCCTTCAGTGATATACGCGGGAGGATTCCTAAGAAGCACCGACGAGGGCGCCTCCTGGCATAGGATCGGCAGCGGTTACCCGTACGTTGCGGTCCATCCCCAAAGGCCGGACACGCTAGTCGGTTGGGTAGAGCGAGAGGTCGGATGGAGTACGGACGGCGGCTACAGCTGGAAGTCCAATTTCCAGCCGGTGGTCCCCTTTATTAACGTGCTCGTCTTCTCTCCAAACGATCCAAACACCCTTTATATCGGGACCGATTACTATGACGGCCTCTACCGAAGCACCGATCTCGGGGCGACCTGGGCGCCGTCAAATGCGGGCTTGAGCAATTACTATGTCACTTCCCTGGCCTGGCAGCCAGGCAGCCAGTCGAAGATACTTGCCGGAACCGGGGGCTCAGGTTTCTTCATGAGCACCGACTCGGGAGCGAGTTGGACGGCGTCAGGCCAGGGACTCCGCCAGGCCTCGGTGACAAGCCTGGCAGTAGGCGGTAAGAGTGGGACGATCTACGTGGGTACGCGTACTGCTGGATTTTTCCGCAGCAGGGATTCCGGCAAGACCTGGCAGCAGATCAACGAAGGGTTGCCAATGACCCGAGTGCGGGAAATAGCGATCGACCCGGCAAACCCGAACCTTCTCTTTGCACTCCTTGACGACGATCTCTTTAGAACCACGAATGGAGGAGATCGCTGGGAACCGCAAGGGGAGCTATTCGACCCCGGACTTGTGGTCTCGCTGCCGGTCGCGGATCCCCGAACTCCGGGCCGCTGGTATCTGACCGCATACTATTTGCCGGGGGAAGGTCCCAACGATGCCTATCTATTGATGACCAACAATGGAGGACAGAACTGGGAACGGATTTCAAATCCTCTCCCGGCTGGTGCTCAGCCCCTTGCCATGAGCCCGCATGATGGCCGATTGTACCTGCTCTCATTCGAGGGACTGTACGTCTCGTATCCCCCGCTCTTTGACTGGCAGCTGTCTTCGCCGTTGGTTTTTTTGAACTTGGTGTTTGATCCTGATAAGCAGGCGATAATTTTGGGTGTTACTGAGACCGGGGAGCCTTGGCGAAGCACGGACCGGGGCGGGAGTTGGTCGCCAATCGAGCTCGAGGGACGCGTCTCCGCCTTGGCTTACGCTCGCACGTCCACGCCGGGGTTGTTCGCCTTGGGCGAGGGAGGCCTGCACTACAGCACCGACGCGGGAAGCACCTGGCAGTTGATTACCAGGCGGTCGGTCTTGAGCTCCTTGAACACGTTCGGCGGGTCAATCCAAGTCGATCCTTTGCACCCTGATCTGGTCTATGCCGTCATCCCCTCCCTGGGAGGGTTCTTCGTTCTGGAGCACGCCGCCTCGCTGTTTGTCCCGCGGCTGGCTCTGGTGCCCGGCAAAGAATCGACCGGGTTAGCGCTCTCGAACAGGGGAGATCGAGAGGCGGCACTAACGATCACCGCGTTTGACCAGTCAGGCGACTTGGTCCAGGGAAGCGCAATAGACAATCCCGTCCACGTGATACTGAAACCCGGAGAGCAGAAAGCGATGCTTGCCCCGGACTGGTTCGGCGCCGGCCTGGTGTCGCGCAAAGTGGATGGTTGGATTCGAATCGATGGCGCTTTCAGGACGGTGACAGGCTTTTCCTCCGCCCTCAGTGCGGATCTTGCGATTCTCGATACCGCAGCCGCCTCGCACCTGACGTCGAAGAATTGGCTCTTTCCGGAAGTAGATACCAAGCGGACCGAACTGCGGGTCGCCAATCCTGGCGCCGAGGGGACGGATGTCATTCTGGAACTGAGAAATGCGCAAGGCGAGTTGAAACAGCGGACCGGCCGGTCAATTCCACCCGGCGGCGTCCTCGCACAGACCACCGAGATGCTCTTTGGATCGCAGTCGAGCGGGGATGACAGCATCTGGATTCAGTCGGACCAGCCGGTTATCGGACTCGAATACGAGACCGATGGGAAATCGTATGCGAAGGTTCTGTTGAGTTTAGAGCCGGACGAAGATGCCACCGTCCTCGTCGCTCCCCAGTATGCGGCCGGGCCAGATGTTCAGACCGCCGTCACTGTCGTGAATCTGGACCCGGTGCCGGGAACTGTCCTGGTGCAGGTCTACGGGGATGACGGGGTGCCAAGAGGCAGAGAGAGGCAGGTTACGATCGGCGGAAGGGGAAAGGTGCGTATTGATGATCCGGGCTTCTTCGATATCGACTCGGCCCAGCCGTTCACCGGGTATGCGCGGATCGTGAGCCCTTCGGTGAGAATCACCGGAAGCGTGAGTTTCGAAGACCCTTCACAGCATCGCTTCAGCGCCGCCCTCCCACTGGTTACCCAGGGAGGACGGGAGTTGGTGTTTAGCCACCTGGTTTCCACGCCTGAGTTTTTCACAGGCCTCGCCGTCCTGAATCGCGGCCTCGCGACGGCCGTTTTGACAATCCGTGTCTATCGGCCGGACGGCGGCCTGCTTGCTGAAAAGCAACTTCAGCTTCAGCCTGGAATGCGCCGGTCGAGCCTGCTGGTCGAGTACTTCCCGGAGTTGGCCGGCACCCCCCTCTCCGGGGGCACGATTCAGATCACGTCGAGTGAGGAGCTGGCGGCCTTGGCCCTTTTCGGTCGCTATGACCTCGACTTTCTGTCGACGATTACGGCACAGGTGTTGCGATGAATGAAATAAGGCAAGAGCAAGCGTGCTGCAAGATCCAACAGAGCCGCAAGCGCAGCGTTTTTTGCGGAGCGCGTCGGATGCGTGCCGCTAGCACCCACCTCATTCCGTGCCTGGGGTACGGATCCGACGCGCTCCGCAAAAAACGCGGCGCTTGCGGCTCTGTCTCCCTCGCTCTCGGCGTTTTCCTTCTTTTCTCCCGCACTGTCTGCGCCGGTGTGAATGCCTGGACGAGTGTCGGACCTGAGCAGGCGGTGATCGACTCTCTATCCAGCTGTCAAAGCGACCCGAGCACAGTTTTCGCGATCTCCGGCCGGCACGTTTACAGAAGCACCGACAAAGCGAACAGCTGGGAGCGAGTGCCGGGCCTGGCGCACGAATATGACGCGGATCTAGCCAAGATCATCTGTCACCCGGCGGACCCACGCCGGGTATATGCTGCCTTGAACGGGGTATTGCAGCGAAGCACCGACAAAGGTGACACGTGGAGCGTAGTCACTCGCAACGTTTACCACCCGTCCACAGATCCCCGTAACCCCGAAATCCTATACGCGGTCCGGGACTATGCGTTCCAGCGGAGCACGGACGGCGGGTTCACCTGGACGCTTCTTCTTGCTGACTCGTCAGCATCGACTTCGCTAGTCGACCCTGGCCTTCCGAGTGTCATCTATCTGCTTACCTTCGACGGACTCTTGAAAAGCGCCGACAGCGGTCGACACTGGTCGAAAACCGGACTGGGCGTGGCACCCGAGATTGTGTTGGTCGACCCTGCAGACTCCAAGCGCTTATTTGCCGCAGGTTCAGGAACGCTTTTCGGGAGCACCGACGGGGGCGAAACCTGGACGCAGCTATTGTTCGGTCCGCCGAAATATCCGGGAGGGCCACCACCGTTCCCTGGCATCCGCGCGATAAGCGTCAAGCCCGGACATCCGGAGGTCGTCTACCTGGGAACTTACGGCGGCCTCTACAAGAGCACCGACGCCGGGCAGACGTGGGCCGCCACCGCTTTTCGCCGGCCGATCACAGCGCTCGCCTTCCTTTCGGGAGATTCGGAGGCGCTGACGGCCGCGACATCCACCGGGGTATTCAAAATCGCCGGCGACGAATCCAAATGGGTGGAGAGAAATTCCGGCCTTCGCGGAGGAGCGTTTAATTGCCTCCTTTCGCACCCGATCGAGACCCAAACCCTTTACGCCACACAGGGCGCTTGGTTCTTTGCGAGCACAAATGGAGGCCGTAATTGGGTAGAAAGGTCAACCGGAATAGATCCGAACGCGATTCTGAGGACGCTGCGGGTCGACCCGAAAAACCCTTCGATCATCTACTTGGGGACGGACAAACACGGGATCTACAAAACCACCGACCTCGGTCTAACGTGGATCCGGGCTGCACAGGGAATCACGACTCCGGGCGTTCGGGATCTTGTTGTCGATCCTAAGCACCCCAATATCCTGTACGCGTCCGGCTACAAACCGACCTATCCGCTATTTCGTTCCGAACCAATGGCGGAGCCAGGCGAGGATGTCTACAGGAGCACGGATGGAGGCGCCAGCTGGTCACTTGTCAACATCGGATTGCCGGTGATCGCCTATTCGCTGGCAATTGATCCGGTTAATACCGCGACCCTTTATGCCGCCAGCTGGCGAGGGTTATACAAATCGACCGACAGCGGGGTGAACTGGAATAACGTTCTCACCAGCTCGTCAAACGATCGCATACCGGCCCTCCAAGTATTGGTGGATTCGACCCACGCTCAGAATGTGTACGCGGTCGCCCAGTCAGGGTTTTACCGCAGCGATGACGCGGGTGCCAACTGGGCTTTCTATCCCTATCTCAATATCTACAACTCCATCTACAACTTCGGGGTGTTGACGCTTATCCGTATCGATCCCCGCCACTCCGAAGTACTCTATCTGGGGACGACCGCCGGCCTGCTAAAGAGCACGGATTCAGGAAGGAGCTGGAAGCCGCTATACGAGCGCGGCTCGATTGACCCCTACTTGACATACCTTCCCGTTCCGTATGCCGTGCATGTTTCCGAGACAGGGACCGTCTATGCCTCCGGCCTTAACCTCGGCATCCTTACCTACACCGCCGCTGACTCCTTGTTTGTCCCGAGACTGGTGAACCAGCCTGGCGGCGAGATGACGGGCCTGGCGCTGTCAAACCACGGGTCGGGCGAGGCCACGGCAACCGTCAAAGCACTTGACGAGTCCGGTAGTCTGATCCAGGGATCCGGGATAACCAACCCCGTCGAGGTCGTTCTCCCGCCTGGCCAACAGCGAAGCTGGCTGGCGCACGACCTCTTTGGCGCGGCTTTTAGAGAGACGGCTGTTAAGGGCTGGCTCAGAATCGACGGAACGTCGGCGGAGAACGTCACCGGCTTCTTCTCCTTGCTCACGCCCAACCTGTCCGTCTTCGATACCGCCAGTGCAAACGATCTCCCCTCATCAGTGCGGCTCTTCTCGGAGCTCGGAGCGCCAAGGCGAGGAGAACTGTGGCTTGCGAACCCCAACGATAGCGAGGCCAAAGTCCGGCTTGAGCTGAGAGATCAGGACGGGACCGTTAAGAGCTTGCTGACTCGCCGAATCATTCCGTCCGGTGGACTGCTGGCTGAAAGGTTCCATGAGATCTTTGACTCTCAAATCTCTGCCGGCGATTCAGTGTGGGTGATGTCTGACCAGCCGCTAGCCGGATTGGAGTGCCTGACCGACGGCGAGGACTACGCGGCAGTCGTCGGAGGGCTAGATTCCGAGTCGGCCGCCGGCGTTCTCTTCGCTCCGCAGTACGCTATCGGACCGGGCATAAGCACAAATCTCACTATAGTTAACGTCGATTCCGAACCGGGGACAGTCACTATACAACTCTATGCGGATGATGGCCGACCGGTTGGCAGCGAGAGGACCGTCACGATCGGAGGACGCGGCAAAATCGCAATATCCGATCCCGGCTTCTTCGGGCTTGCCGACGGCCAGGCTTTTTCGGGATACGTCCGAATTCACAGCCCTTGGGTCAGGCTGGCCGGGTCGGTCGTCTTTGCCGATCCGGAGTCCAAACGCTTTTCAGCATCCCTGCCTCTCATCGGCGCAGCCGCAAACACCGTCTTCTTTAGCCACTTGGTTTCGACCGCTGAGTATTTCACTGGACTTGCGGTTTTGAACGGGGGAATGGAAGGCGCGCAGGTGACCATAGAGGTTCTGCGGGCGGATGGAAGCCGACTGGCGGAAAAGCAAGTTCGGTTGGAACCTGGCGCGCGGCTGTCTAGCCTCCTGACGGAGTTTTTCCCCGAACTCGTCGGGCAGAGCCTGGCGGCCGGCGCGATCCGCATTCAGTCCGATCAGCCCATTGCAGCCTTCGCCCTGTTTGGGGATTACGGCTTGAAGTCGCTGTCGGCGCTGCCGGGGCAGTGAGCAAGGGACACAAGGGACACAAGGGACA
>RPQK01000043.1 GCA_003819755.1 Acidobacteriota bacterium
AAGTCACGTCTCAAGATACGTATAAGGGTCAGAGGCATGGCTTGCGCACTCCGAAGGCTCGCGCCTTGCTCGCGGAAAGCGCCCCACGCTCCCTGCAGCCCCACAAACCTGTGTTGGTAGCCCCACAAACCTGTTGACTCACCAGACCCGCTGCGCTATCGTCCCTCGAATCTTGAAGCATCGGAGGTTCGCCCATGGAGGTGGGGGACAAAAACGTTTTTAACTTGTCCCAGACTGAGCAGGTCCTTGCCCAATACAAAGGCCGGCCAGGCGCACTCATCCCGGTTCTTCAGAAAGTCCAGGAAATCCACGGCTATCTCCCGCCGGAGGCCCTCCAACTCGTTTCCGACCGCCTCGGCATTGCACTAGGAAAGATCTACGGCGTCGCCACCTTTTATGCCCAGTTCTACCTGGAAAAACGTGGACGTCACATCCTGCGGCTCTGCGACGGAACGGCCTGCCATGTGAAGGGAACTCCCACGCTGATGACTGCGGTGGAAGGCAGTTTCGACGTCCGGCCAGGCGAAACCAGCGATGATGGCGAGCTGACAGTGGAGATTGTTTACTGCATGGGATCCTGCGCTCTTGCTCCGGTTGCCGTCCTGGACGGACAGGTGATAGGACGCGTCCAGCAGGACGGCCTGGTCCGGAAGGTAAGACAGCGGGTTGTCCGCAAGACTGAGGTGAATGAGGCGTGAAGTCCTCTGTAAATTCCCCGTTTAATCGCCGGCTGAAGCGGGCCAGGGAGCAATGGCGGCGGAAGGCGCAAGCCGATCTTTCCATTGCCGTCGGGATGGGGACCTGCGGGTTGGCAGCCGGTGCGGAAGAGGCCCTTAACGCGATTCAGACGGAGCTCGACAAACGTCATCTGACTGCGGCAATAGGCCGGGTGGGTTGCGTTGGGATGTGCGCCTACGAGCCCATGATCGATCTGCAGGCCAAAGGAAGGCCTCGCTTCAGCTACGGACAAGCGACGGCGGAAAACGTCTCGGACATCTTCTCAGCCTATCTGGACGGTGAACAACTCCAGCGAGCCGTGCTCGTCGGTCAGGTCGTCCCGGCTTCGATGAAGTCAAACGGCTCCTGCCTCTCCTCACTCAGCTTTGTTGATCCTGCCAGTCAGGAAAATATCGCTTTCCATCAGAAGCAGCGGCGAATCGTTCTGAGTAACTGCGGTCTCATCGACCCGGAATCGATCGACGACTACCTCGCGGTCGAAGGTTACCAGGCGCTCGTCAAAGCTCTCACCGGGATGACGCCGGAGAGCGTGATTGAGGAAGTGACCCGATCGGGACTGCGGGGGCGGGGTGGCGGCGGTTTCCCTGCCGGGCTCAAATGGAGCCTGGCGCGCAAGACACAGCGGTGGCCCAAATACGTGATCTGCAACGCCGACGAAGGCGACCCTGGGGCTTTCATGGACCGTTCCGTCCTGGAGGGCGATCCCCATTCAGTGGTTGAAGGGATGACGATTGCCGCCTATGCGATCGGCGCCAGTCACGGCATCATTTACTGCCGGGCTGAATACCCTCTGGCTATCCGCCGTCTGGAAATAGCCCTGGAACAGGCGAGGGAACTGGGACTTCTCGGCGAAGATATCCTGGGAAGCGGTTTTTCCTTCGATCTTTCTGTCAAAGAAGGTGCCGGCGCTTTCGTCTGCGGCGAAGAGACGGCCCTGATGGCGTCGATTCAGGGCGAGCGGGGTCAGCCCTGGCCGCGGCCCCCTTATCCGGCGGTCGCCGGTCTTTGGGGCCAGCCAAGCAACGTCAACAACGTTAAGAGTTACGCCTATACGCCGCGAGTTATTCGACTCGGTGCTGACTGGTTCAAAAGCCTGGGAACGGAAGGAAGTCCCGGCACGGCAGTTTTCGCTCTTACCGGGATGGTGAACCGCACCGGCTTGGTCGAAGTCCCCATGGGGATCACGCTCGGCGGCATCATCTACGAGGTTGGCGGTGGAATCGCGGGCGGCCGAAAATTCAAAGCAGTCCAGACAGGTGGACCTTTGGGTGGCTGTCTTCCCGAAAGTTACCTTGATACCCCGGTGGATTTCGACTCGCTCCGGGCGGCGGGCGCCACGATGGGTTCAGGTGGAATGATCGTCGCCGATGAAACGACCTGCATGGTCGAGTTTGCCAAGTATTTCATGCAATTCGTCTGCGACGAGAGTTGCGGGAAATGCCCTCCCTGCCGCATTGGCAGCACCAGGATGCTGGAGATCCTGGAGCGGATTACCTCTGGGAAAGGCGAGCCTTCTGACGTGGACCGGATCCGCCATCTGGCCACCGGGATGCAGCGCGGCTCGCTGTGTGCACTCGGTCAGCTCGCTCCCTCGCCAATTTTGTCCGCCCTTCGCCATTTCGAGGAGGAGTTCTGGGCGCACATCAAGGAAGGCCGCTGCCCGGCGGCCGGGTGCCGGATGCTGGTCAGGGCTTCATGTGTAAGCGCTTGCCCGGCCGGTGTTGATGCCCCGGCCTACCTCGCTCTGGTTGCTCAGGGACGCTATGCCGAGGCCCTGGCCGTTCACCGGGAAGCGAACCCCTTTCCGATGATTTGTGGCAGGGTTTGCCCGGCGTTCTGCGAGCGTCGCTGCCGTCGCGGGCAGATCGATGAGCCGGTCTCCATCCGACAAGTAAAACGCTTCATGGCCGACCGGTACTACTCGGAACCGTGGACTCCTCCAAAGCTGGCGCGTGCCAAGGGAATCAAAGTGGCCATAATCGGGGCTGGGCCCTGCGGGCTCACCGCCGCGTTGCGCCTCGCGCAGCGCGGGTATTCCGTGACCGTCTTTGAGCGAATGCCGCTCCCCGGCGGCATGATGACCTACGGAATTCCCGCTTATCGCCTCCCGCGCGAGCCCCTTTTCGCCGAAATCGACCATATTCGGCGAGCCGGGGTCGAAATTCGGTGCGAACAGGAACTGGGGACTGATTTCACCATCAAGAGCCTCAAGAACGATGGTTACCGCGCGATCATTCTGGCCTTAGGGGCGCATCGCAGCCGCAAGCTGGGTGCCCAGGGCGAAGATAAGAATGGCGTCTATCACGGCGTTCAAATGCTGCGCGACATCGCCCTCGGGCGACTCCCGGATTTGAAAGGGAAGATCGTTGTCGTCGTTGGCGGAGGCGATACCGCTATGGATGCCGCCCGATCCTCCTGGAGACTCGGTGCCGAAGAGGTCCACCTCGTTTACCGGCGCGAGCGGCACGAAATGCCGGCAAACGCCGAAGAGATCGAAGCGGCTATGGAGGAAGGAGTTGAGTTCCATTTCCTGGTGACTCCGGTCGTTGTGCTGGGGCACGATCGGGTCAGCGGGGTGCGGTTGCAGCGGCAGCAACTCGGGGAGTTCGACGCGAGCGGCAGGCGTCGGCCGGTCCCAATTCCCGGATCAGAATTCGACATGCCTTGCGACCTGCTTGTCCCCGCCATCGGCCAGGTGACCTGGATCGACGACGAGGCTTTCAGCTTTAACCGCAAAGCGACCTTCGATGTCGGAAAGGCATTTGAGACCCAGGTGGAGGGCGTTTTCGCAGCCGGCGATTCGGTACTCGGACCGGGGACCGTCGTCCAGTCAGTCGCGCACGGGAATCAGGTCGCACTGACGGTTGACGCCTGGCTGACCACCGGGCAGTTGGGCGGCGTTCATTATCAGCCCAAACGCCATGATGTGGCTCAGTTGTTCAACCTTGACGAGTACGCGGGGGCGCGACGCCCGAAAGCCGGAACCATTTCACCGGAAGAGCGGCGCAGACGGGGAGACTTTGCGGAAGCGGAACAGGTTCTGGAGGAACGGGCCGCTCAGGAAGAGTGCAAGCGTTGCCTGCGCTGCGACCTGGAGTGGCTGGAGAGGATCGGGGAGCCGTTGCCGTGAGGGCGGTGGTAATGACGAACTGCAAGGGACAGAAGCGACAGAACGGACAGAAGGGACACAAGGGACACAAGGGACCTGAGACAAGGTGTCGTCTCTGATCCCTTGTGTCCCTTCTGTCCCTTCTGTCGCTTCTGTCCCTTGAGGTTCGATGGACAAAAAGACAACCATGCCAATAAACCTGACCATCAACGGCAAACCGGTTAGCGCGCCAGAGGGGAGCACCATCCTCGAAGCGGCGCGGGGGGCCGGAATCCGCATTCCGACGCTGTGTCATCACCCGGATCTGACCAACGTCGGCGCCTGCCGTCTCTGCGTGGTGACAGTTGAGAAAGCGCGCGGCCTCCAGACGGCTTGCACCACTCCTGCTGCCGGGGGGATGGTTGTAAATACCGAGAGCCAGGAAGCACGCGAAACTCGTCGGTTCGTCCTCGAGATGCTCCTCTCCGATCACCCGAACGAGTGTATGGTCTGCGAGACCAACGGCGATTGCGAACTGCAGGACCTGGCGTATGAATATGAGGTTCCCTGGCCGGCCGCCGGCGCGACGCATCACAAGTATGAGGTCGATACCGACCCTAACCCCTTTGTTGCTATTGACCGCAACAAGTGCATTGTGTGCGGTCGCTGTGTAAGAGCCTGCGATGAAATCCAGAACCGGGAGGTTTGGAACTTTGCCAACCGCGGTTTCAAGACCCGGCTGGTTGCGGGCGCCGATCAGCCGATGCTCGAAGCCCGGTGTGAAAGCTGCGGGCAGTGTGTGGCTTACTGTCCGGTTGGCGCGCTCTACGACAAGATGAGCGTCGGGGTCGCACGCGCCAACAAGGTGGAAAAGGTCAGGACCGTTTGCAGCTATTGCGGGGTGGGGTGCAGTTTTGACCTGAATGTCCGTGACGATCGAGTCGTTCGAGTCACCAGCACGGCTAAGGCTCCGGTAAACGGCATGGCGCTGTGCGTGAAAGGGAGATACGGGTACGACTACGTTCATCACACCGATCGCCTGACCAAGCCTCTGGTTCGCCGGGACTTGTTGTCGAGCTCAACGAGCGACGAGCGCCGATCGGGGCGCAGCTCGGATCTGGTCGAGGTCGACTGGGACACAGCTCTGAATCTCGTGGCCCGGAAGCTGACCGACATCAAGAGCAGTCACGGCGGCGATGCCATCGCCTTTTTTGCTTCCGCCAAGTGCACCAACGAGGAAAACTACCTCTTCAACAAGTTCACCCGCCAGGTGCTCGGCACGAACAACATTGATCACTGCGCCCGGCTTTGACACAGCTCCACGGTCACCGGTCTGGTGACTAGCTTCGGCAGCGGCGCAATGACCAATTCCATTCGCGACATCACCGAAGAGAGCCGGTCGATCTTCATAATCGGCAGTAACACGACCGAGCAGCACCCGGTTATCGGCATCAAGGTCCGGCGCGCCAGGCGGCGGCGCGGGGCCAGGCTGATCGTCGCGGATCCGCGACGGATAGATATCGCGAACTACGCCGACCTGCACCTGCGTCACAAGCCGGGTTCTGATATCGCGTTGTTGAACGGCCTGATGCACGTCATCGTACGTGAAGGACTCCAGGACCAGAAGTTCATCGACGGACGGACCGAAGGCTTTGACGAGCTGAGAACTGTCATAGGAAAGTACGACCCGAAGGTTGCGGGCCGCATTACCGGAGTTGCGCCGGGCGACATCGAGAAGGCAGCGGTCATGCTGGCGGAAAACCGGCCCGGGACGCTTCTGTATGCGATGGGAATCACTCAGCATACATCCGGGGTTCCGAACGTCATGAGTTGCGCCAACCTGCAGCTGCTTTTGGGCAACTTGGGAGTCCCGGGCGGTGGGGTTAATCCGCTACGAGGCCAGAATAACGTTCAAGGCGCGTGCGACATGGGTGGGCTGCCCGTCTTTTTTCCCGGCTACCAGAAGGTCACGGATCCCAAAGCCCGTGAGAAGTTCGAAAAGGCCTGGGGGGTGCCGCTGCCTGACCAGGCCGGCCTCACTTTGGTCGAAATGGTGAAGGCCGCAGGACAGGGAAAGATCAAGGGACTCTTTATCGTCGGGGAAAACCCGATGACGAGCGACCCGGATCTGAATCACGTGAGGCAGGCGCTGGAGAAGTGCGAGTTTCTGGTCGTCCAGGAAATCTTCCTTTCCGAAACCGCCCGTATGGCAGATGTTGTCTTTCCGGCAGCCAGTTTTGCGGAGAAAGACGGCACTTTTACGAATACCGAGCGTCGAGTCCAGCGTATCCGTCGGGCGGTCAGCAGTCCCGGTGAGGCGAAGCCTGACTCCTGGATTATGGCCGAGCTGGCGAAGCGCATGATGGCCTTGGGGGTGGCGACCTGTGACGCAGCGGCGCCTTACCACAGCTGGGACTACGTGCAGCCACCACAGGTCCTGATCGAGATTAATTCGCTGACGCCGAGCTACGCCGGAATCGAATGGGCACGGCTGGAGGGAGGGCAGTCGCTTCAATGGCCTGTGCCAAATCGGGATCATCCGGGGACTCCCATCCTTCACACCGAGAAGTTCACCCGGGGAAAAGGCCGCTTTGTGGCGGTCGATCACACGCCGCCGGCCGAGTTGCCCGATGAGCAGTATCCTTTGATCTTGACGACCGGGCGGGTGATATACCACTGGCACGGCGGAGAGATGACTCACCGGGCTCGCAATCTTCAAGCCATGTGTCCGGAGGCCCTCGTAGAGGTCCACCCGAAAGACGCGGCTCGTGCGGGTATCGGTGACGGGAAACCGATCAAAGTGGCCTCGCGCCGGGGCGAGATCACCGCCAAAGCCCAAGTGACCGACCGGGTAGAACCCGGGCTCATTTTCGCCAACTTCCATTTTGCCGAGTCGGCCGCCAATTTCCTGACCAACCCCGCCCTCGACCCAGAAGCAAAAATCCCCGAATTCAAGGTGTGCGCGGTGAGGATCGAAAAGGGCTGAGGGTTTCGAATTTTTGGAGCGCGTCGGCAGAAGCTGCACTTTATACACATCTTGGAACCAGCAGGATCGAACAGAGCCGCAAGCGCAACGCTTTTTGCGGAGCGCGTCGGACGCGTGCCTCCAGCACGAATGGGTCTCGCTCCGGCACGCATCCGACGCGCTCCGCAAAAAGTGCTGCGCTTGCGGCTCTGTTCGATCCTGCTGGTTCCAAGATGTGTATAAAGTTTGCAGCTTCTGCCGCCGGACTCCAAAAAGGCGAACGCCGATTTCTGCAATTACCTCAGGATTCTGATCTAATCCTGCCAATCCTGTTAATCCTGTCAGAAGTCGCGCTAAGCTTAAGCCATGATTCCGCTTGAAGAGGCTTTGCGGCGGCTGGATGCCGCAGTCTCGGATCGCAGGCTTCCCGCAGAGAAAGTGTCCCTCGAGCAGGCAAGAGGGCGGTTTCTTGCCTCCGATGTCGCCTCCCGGCTCGATCTCCCGCCTTTTGACAAGTCTGCCGTCGACGGGTATGCGCTCCTCGAGGGTGACTACAATCGAAAACATTACCAACTGCTGGAAACCGTGGCTGCCGGACGTCCGGGCAAGGCCGAGCTGAAACCCGGGACAACTGTGAAAGTTATGACGGGAGCGCCGCTCCCGGCAGGCACTGGACGGGTCCTGATGCTCGAGGACACCGACGAGCAAGGCGTTTCGGTCGAAGTGCGGAAGCCGCCCAAGGACGCGAATCTCTGCCGCCGAGGCGAGGATGTTCAAGCGGGACAGGTGATTTTCACCAAGGGTCAGAGACTGGGACCATTGGAGATCGCCAACCTGGTAGGGTGTGGCGTGACTGAAGTAGAGACAGTAACCAAACCAAGGCTTTTTGTCATCTCAACCGGGGATGAGATCGTCGACCGCCCGGAAGATCTCCAACCGGGCAAGATCATGAACAGCAATGGGCCGCTCCTGGCAGGCCTCGCTCAGAAGCACGGTCTGGCGGTGCTCGGCTGCGTTTCTGTCCCGGATGATCCGGCTGAGTTAGAGCGGGTGCTTGCGAGCGCGGTTCGCGAGGCGGACATCGTCATCCTTTCCGGGGGAGTTTCGGCCGGCGAGTACGATTTTGTGCCGGAAGTTATCCAGCGTCTGGGGCTCACGATTCATTTTAGCCGCCTCGCGGTCAAGCCGGGCAAGCCGACCACCTTCGCCACAGGACCCGAAGCCATTTTGTTCGGTCTGCCGGGTAATCCGGTCGCCGTCTACCTCATGTTCCACCTGATGGTATTGCGCGTGATTGCCAATCTGTCCGGAGCGCCGGCTGCAGAGCTTCGATTTAGCGCTCCGCTGGCCAGGGAATTCCGTCGAGCCTCGACGGTCAGGAAGGAGTACGTACCCGCGCGAATAACACCGGACGGCGCGGTTGAGCGGGTCGAGTATCACGGTTCGGCACACCTGACAGCGCTCATGCAGGCAGACGGGTTTTTCGAGGTTCCGCTCGGCGTAGGCGAAATCAAGGCGGGGGCACGAGTGCCTTTTTTTTTGCTGGGGTGATGAAAGGACCTCAAGGACCTCAAGGACCTCAAGGACAGGCTAGTTCGTCCTTCAGGTCTTTGAGGTCTTTGAGGTCCTTGAGGTCCTTGAGGTCCTTGAGGTCCTTTCAGAGTTCCTAAAACAGCCCCCTGACCTTCCCCGTCTCCACATCCACATCCACCCGGCGGAACGCCGGGTTGGAGGCCGTCCCGGGCATCAGGCTGATGGTCCCCGTGCATGGGCAAAGGAACTGCGCGCCCGAGTAAATCAGGACATCTCGTACGGGCAGCGTCCACCCCTTGGGTACTCCCTTCCAGGTGGGGTCGTGGCTGAGGCTCAAATGAGTCTTGACCATCATGGTCGCATACTCATCATACTTGGCATCGGCCTCCAGGGCCTTGGCCTTGGTTTCTGCCTCGGGACTCCAGGACACGCCGTCCGCTCCGTAGACCTCTTTGGCAATGATGGCAACGCGATCCCGCAGTTTCATCTTTAGAGGATAGAGGAATTGGAAGTCGTTTTTGTCGTTGCAGGCATCGATAACGGCATCGGCGAGTTCCAGCGCCCCGTCTCCGCCTTTGGCCCAGTGTTCGGAAACCGCGCATCGTGCGCCGGCCTGCTCGGCTGCCCGACGCATCATCTTCGTCTCCTCTTCGGTGTCTGTCGAAAACCGATTGATGCAGACGACCGGGTTGATGCCCGCTTTCCGGATCGTGTTCACATGATGGATCATGTTCGACAATCCCTTTTCCAGCAGGCACAGATTCTCCTTCTGGTATTCCTCGGGAAGCGGCAATCCGGGGACCACCTTTGGCCCGCCGCCGTGCATCTTGAGCGCCCGGACCGTGGAGGTGAGGACCGAGACGTTCGGGGTAAGCCTGCTGTAGCGCGACTTGACGTTCCAAAACTTCTCGAACCCGATGTCGGCCCCGAACCCGCTCTCGGTGATGTGGTAGTCGAAGAGTTTCAGGGCAAGGCGGTCAGCAATGACCGAGGACTGCCCGACCGCGATGTTGGCGAAAGGCCCGGCGTGAACGAGGCAAGGCTGGTACTCCGCGGTGCTGCAAAGAGTGGGGTTGATTGTATTGCGCATCCACGCGCACATGGCGCCGGCCACCTCCAAGTCGCCGGTCGTCACCGGACGGCCGTGTTTGTCAAACGCGACGGTGATGTTCCCCATCCGTGCCCTGAGATCGGCCAGGTTGCGGACAATGGAAAGCATCGCCATCAATTCGGATGACACCGCGATTCCGAATTTCGACTGCATCAGGAAACCGTCGGTTCTTCCCCCCATACCGATGATGATATTGCGGAGGGACTGAGCGCAAAAATCGAGGATCCACCCGATCTCGACCCGGTTTGGATCGATGTCCAGCCGGCGCATCTTAGTCAGGCGCTCGAGCTGTTCGTCGTCGTAGTTCCGCTCGTGCTGCATGCGGGACGTGAGGGCGACCATGGCGAGGTTGTGGGCGTTCATGATGTCGTTGATATCGCCCGTCAGTCCCATCGAGAACTCGGTCATCGGAATCAACAGCGCATTGCCTCCGCCGGCCGCGGTCCCCTTGATGTTCATCGTCGGTCCGCCGGACGGCTGCCGCAGGCATCCGCCGACGTTCTTGCCGCGCTTTCCGAGACCCTCGATCAGGCCGATCGAAGTCGTGCTTTTGCCTTCTCCGAGCGGGGTCGGAGTAATGGCGGTGACCTCGATGTACTTGCCGTCGGGCCGACCTTCGACCCGGTTCATGATCTTGAGAAAATCGAGCTTGCAAAGCCGGCCCATCGGGATGATCTCGTCTTTCTGAAGGCCCAGCCGGTCTTGCCAGTCCGAAGGCGTCGGCATACAGGACTCGGCCGCCTCGGATATCTGCCAATCTTGCATCACTGAAGTGTCGTATGGCATGTGTGCGTCCCTCTCAAACTGGAGATTGTGAACTGCCGAGTGCCGATCGGCAACCCGCAGTCCCCGTTGTATGAAAACCAATTAGCCGGTGGCATCTTGCTGGGAGCGCAGGCATCTGGCCTTGCGCTCCAGCAACGCTCGCCGCTCGGAGGAGATCCTCGGAAGGAAAATGCGTGCCCTCTAGATCGTTCCTGCATAACACATCTATGCGCATGCATTTTAGTGGCATTTGTTGATATTGTCTTCAATTTTATTACTTGACTTGTTTGGCAAATTTCGAGTATTTCAGGTGTCAGGCCGGCGAAGGGGCTAAAAAGAGATTCAAATGGGATTGGCTGGGAGTTTTTCTGGCCCGGTCGTTTCGTAGGGTCTCTTTTTTCCTTTTTCGGCGGTTTGAGGGAACGTATTATCAGACGGTTAGGAGAAAGGTTCATCCACCCGTTAGGAGTACTTATGGAACGTCTTTACTGTGACGGACGACTCTGCGTCGCATGCCATGCCTGCGAGGTCGCATGCGCCGTGGAGCATTCCTCCTCCCGCAACATACTGTCGGTAATATCAACAGGAGAATTTGCTTTTCCCCGGCGCCTTGTCCAAGGCGTCGGTGAGTCGCCCTACCGTCCACGGGTCGGGGGCGTCGCTCTTTCACTGGGATGTCAGCACTGCTCCCCCGCCGCGTGTGTGGATGCCTGTATTTCGGGCGCCATGCACAAAGAGGGCGGAGCGACGGTTTGCGACACCGAGCAGTGCGTCGGCTGTTGGATGTGCGTTATGGCTTGTCCGTTTGACGCCATAACCCCTCTGAAAACAGCCTGGAAGTGTGACTTGTGCCCGAATCGCGTGGAATTGAGCGGACGAGCCCGATACGCGTGCGTAGAGGCCTGCCCAACCGAAGCGCTACGAACCGCGGGTTGTGAGTCGGTAACGGACAACCGGCAACCTGTAACCGGTAACCGGTAAGGGAGGTTTCATGAGACGCGTAATCATAGGTCTGTCGGCCGCGGGCGTGAGTGCAGTGGAGACGCTTCGGGAGGGAGATCCTCAATCTGAGATAGTCGCCATCGCGGATGAGTCTCTAATTTACTCGCGTCCGTTGCTTTCCTATTATCTGGCGACCAAGCTCGAAATGCCTCGCCTGCTCTATCGTCCTTCCGACTTCTTCGAGCGTAACCGGCTGACGACGGTGTTCACCCGGGCCACCCGCATCGATCCGCAGAATCAGCGAGTTTACCTGGAGAACGGCGGTGTCGAGTCGTACGACCAGCTGCTGATCGCAACTGGGGCTCGGCCCCGTTTTCCGAGAGCCGCAGGCCTTGAGAAAAAGGGAGTCTTTGGCCTGCGCCGGATCGAGGACGTTCATGGGATGTTTGAGCGCCTTCCGAGCGTGAAGAGAGCCGTCATTCTAGGAGCCGGGTTGGTCGGTTTGAAGGCGGCCGCGGCGCTGCGCGAGCATGACGTCGAAGTGACGATCCTGGTCGGCTCCCGCCATGTCCTGTCGCAGATGCTCGATGAGCCGTCAGCACGGGTCTACGAGGAGATCTTTCGCCGGCACGGAGTTTCGATCGTGACGGGGGTCAAACCTGCGGCCGTTCTCGGCAACGGCGAAGTCTCAGGTGTCGAGACCGCCGATGGGCAGGTTTTTCCCTGCGATCTGGTCGTGGTCGGCAAAGGTGTCGACCCGAACATGGAGCTGGTGAGCGACACCCGGATAAACACCGAGTATGGGATTGTGGTCGACAAGTACTGTGAGACGAGTGTTCCGAACGTGTTTGCCGCCGGCGACGTCGCCCAGGCACCGGACATCATCCGGGGAGAGACGTGGATTAACGCCCTCTGGCCCTGTGCGGTCGAGCAGGGACGCATCGCGGCTCTGAACATGCTGGGCCGCGAGATCTCCTACCGTGGATCCATGCGGATGAACTCCGTGCAGTTTTTTAATCTGCCCGTTATTTCAGCAGGACTGGCTGTTTTGACCCCGGGACCTCTGGGCGCTCGTCCTGGCGAACACGACGAGACGCTGGAAGAACGACCCTCGGAATCGGTCTATCGCAAGGTGTTTCTAAAGGACGACACGATCGTAGGGTTCGTTCAGATCGGAGAAGTCGGAACGGCCGGACTCTTAAAGGTTCTGATGGAGAGGCGGTTGAACATCGCGGGAATCAAGTCCAACCTGCTTTCACCCAGGCTTAACCTGGGCTTTTTATTGCCTCTGCTCGAAGAAAACCGCGATCGCTTCGACGAAGTAGAGTTTCAGGAATTGATGGATAGCGTGGGAGTGTAAAACATGTCAAAGATCATTGCGTCAGCAGCCATTCGGGGTGCCCATTTCTACGTCTCGCAGGCAGAAGGGAAGCTGCAGGCCGCCATCGAGAAACAGGGACCGGACGCCCGGGTGGGCTACCCGAACACGGCCTATTATCTTCCTCTCATCCTGGCCCTCCTGGGTCTTAAAATCGAAACGCTCAAACAGTGCCGCCAGGCGCTGGACGAGGCGCGGGTTCTGCTGCCGCCGGTCCCCACCGAGCGGCTCTGGCTGCCTTACCTGGGTTCTGCGCTCGATGCCGGCATTGCCACGCTCATCTCGCAGGAGATCATCGAGGCGCTAAAGTACATGGATCCGGCCTATAAGCCTGAACCGCCTTTCCTGGGGTTTACAGATGACTCCATTCTGCGCAACCAGGGAATCAAGCTGGTCGACGGCCGCATGCCTGGTTTTGCCGCCTGTGTCGGCGCTCTGCCGACTAATCAGGACGCCGTAGCGTTGGCTCGCGAGCTCCAGGAAAAGAGCATCCTGGTGTTCATGGCGGGCAGCAGCAATGGCCGATCGATGGCCGAGCAGCTGGCCGAAGAGGGCGTCGAGATGGGTTGGGACACCTACCTGGTGCCTTACGGCAAGGACATGAGTGCGGCTGTCTACGCTTTGAACTTCGCCGCTCGTGCCGCCATGACCTTTGGCGGGGTTAAACCCGGAGACCTTGAATCCGCCCGGCAGATCCTGATGTACAACAAGGAGCGAGTCTTCGCCTTCGTGCTGGCTCTCGGGATCGATCCCGAGGCGCCGGCGGATCAGTTGCTGACAGATCAGAAGTATGCAACGGCGGCTGGTGCCATAAACTACGGCTTTCCGGTTATCGCCGATTCCGGCATTCCTCAGATCCTGCCCCGCGGCATCTGCACTTATGAACACGTCGTTTCCAACGTTCCGCTCGACAGGATCGTCGCCAAGGCGGTCGAAGTACGCGGCTTGAAACTAAAGGTCTCCAAGATCCCGATCCCGATTGGATACGGGGCGGCCTTCGAGGGTGAGAGGGTCCGCAAGGAGAACCTCCACGTGGAGTTCGGTGGCAAGTACTCGACGGCCTTTGAGTATCTGCGCGGCCGCCCGATGGAGTCGGTTGAGGACGGGAGGATCCAGACGGTCGGGCCCGACCTCGATCAGGCGAAAGAGGGAGGCGCAATGCCTCTCGGCATTCTAGTTGAAGTCGCCGGCCGCAACTTCAACGAGGACTTTGAAAGCGTTCTCGAACGGCGTATCCACAAGTTCGTCAGTTGCGCCGCCGGAATCATGCACATCGGGCAGCGCGATATCCCCTGGGTGCGGATCAGCAAGGAAGCCTACGCCAAGGGCTTCCGGATGCGCCACTTGGGAGAGCTCCTCGTGCATAAGTTCAAAGACGAGTTTGGAGGCATCGTTGACAAGGTGCAGGTGACCGTCTTTACCGACGAGCAGAAGATGCAGGAGACGCTAAGGGCGGCGCGAGAAGCGTACCGCAAGCGCGACGAACGTATGGAAGGCATGAAAGACGTGGATGTGGATCGGTTCTATAGCTGCATCCTCTGCCAAAGCTATGCTCCGAATCACGTTTGCGTGGTTACTCCCCAGCGCCTGGGTCTGTGCGGCGCGTACACCTGGCTCGACTGCCGGGCCGCCTTTGAGATGGATCCGCGGGGACCGAACCAGCCGATCGTCAAGGGAACCTGCCTGGACCCCAACCTGGGAATCTGGGCGGGCGTGAACGAGTACGTCGCCGTCGCCTCAAACGGGAATCTCCAGCAGGTCACGATGTATTCGATCATGCAGGATCCCCAGACCAGCTGTGGCTGTTTCGAATGCCTGGTCGCGGTGCTGCCCGAAGCAAACGGCGTCATGGTCGTCAATCGGGAATATCAGGGAATGACTCCGATCGGCATGAGTTTTTCGACGATGGCCGGAGAAGTGGGTGGCGGTGTCCAGACTCCTGGTTTCCTGGGTGTCGGCCGCATGTACGTTGTCAGCGAGAAGTTCATTTCCGCCGAAGGCGGTCTCCAGCGACTAGTCTGGATGCCGCAGGAACTGAAGGATGAAATGCGGGACCGGCTGGAACCGCGATTGGCACAGCTGGGAGACCCGAATTTCCTGGACAAGATCGCGACCGAAAACGACGCGACCGACGTTAACGGGCTGATCGAATTTCTACAGCGGGTCGGCCATCCGGCCCTGGTCATGGAATCGGTAATGTAAGGGTTCAGGGTTCGGGGTTCTGGGTTCACGGTTCAGCGAGCACGTTCGGGTTGTTAGCATCTAACCCAGAACCCTGAACCCTGAACCCAGAACCCAGAACCCTGAACCCTGAACCTAACAAGGAGTAGCCGCTATGGCTAAATTGACTGGAATAGATATTTACAAACTTCTTCCGAAGACCAATTGCGGCGATTGCCAGGTGCCGACGTGCATGGCCTTCGCGATGCAGGTAGCCGCCAAGAAGGCGGCTCTTGAGAAATGCCCCCACGTTTCCGAGCAGGCCAAGCAGGCTCTGGCGGAATCGGCCGAGCCGCCAATGCGCACGGTAACGATCGGGACCGGACCAAGAGCCCTCCAGATCGGCGGTGAGACAGTCCTTTTCAGACACGAAGAGAAGTTTCACCGGGCCACGGGCGTGGCGTTGCGGGTGAGCGATGCGGAGGATGTGGCCAAGGTCGCCCAAACGGCGCTGGGACTGCATTTCATCAGAGCCGGCAAAGAAGTCCGGGTCGATCTTATTGCCCTCGAGCAGACGCAGGATGCGGGGACTTTTGCCGCCAAGGCAGCGGAAATCGCCCGCAACTGCGATCTGCCGATCGTGCTGGTTTCCTCTGACCCGTCGGCTCTCGGCCTTGCGCTCCAGGGCCTCTCCGGGAAACGTCCCCTGATCTGCGGGGCGAACAGTCAGAACTATGCGGAACTGGCGGCCCTGGCCAAATCGAACAATGCGCCTCTCGCCGTTCAGGCCGACAGCCTGGATAGTCTTGCCACCCTTACTGGGGAGATCAAGAAGCTCGGAGTGAGCGATCTGGTTCTCGCGCCCAAGACCGAGACTCCCCGGGATACGCTGACCAAGCTGACACAGTTGCGGCGCCTGGCGCTGGAAAAGAACTTCCGTGCTCTTGGTTTCCCGGTCATGGTGTTTACGCAGCCTGGAGATCCTTTCCAGGAAACCAGCCAGGCTATAACCTATGTCTGCAAATACGCGCAGATAGTCGTGATGGCGGGACGGGAGCCCTGGCAGGTTCTTCCGGTTCTCACCGCCCGTTTCAACATCTTCACCGATCCGCAAGTGCCTAATGCGGTTGAGGCGAAGCTGTATCGGGTCGGCGACCCCGGACGGGATGCGCCTGTCATCGTGACTACCAATTTTGCTCTTACCTACTTCACGGTTGAAGGGGAAGTGGAGAACAGCAAAGTTCCAGCCTACATCGCCGTGGTCGAGACGAATGGCCTTGGAGTGTTGAACTCCTATGCCGACGACAAATTGAGTGGCGAAACGATCGCCGCGGCTGTCAAGAAGTGCGGCGCCCTGGATCAAGTCAGTCACAAAAAGCTGGTTATCCCCGGTCTGGTCGCCGTTCTCAAGGGTGAGCTGGAAGACGAATCAGGATGCGAGGTCGTCGTCGGCCCCGAAGAGGCCGCCGGGTTACCGGGTTTCCTGAAGAACGACTGGAAGCGGCTGGCGGCAGCGCTTTAGTTCAAGGTTCACGCGGGTGGTGGAACCATCCGCTGGGAGTGCAGGCGAGACGCCTGCGCTCCCAGGGAAAAAAAGCAGTATGACGAAAAGCGGTTCGACTCGACACACACCTGAACAGACGGGGCGCGTCCTCTTTACCCCTGAGGCGGAGGGCCGCTGTGTGCCTGTCGGAACGACTGTCCTCGAGGCGGCGCGCGGGGCGGGAATGGACCTTTCCAGTCCCTGCGGGGGTGATGGTCTTTGCGGTAAGTGCCGCGTCATCATCAAGAAAGGCGAGGTCTTGTCCGTACCGACCAGCCTTTTAACCCGCGAGGAGATTCGCCGCGGCTACGTACTCGCTTGCCAGACCAAGGTGGAAGGCGACCTGGAGGTCGAAATACCTCCCGAGTCTCGAACCGAAGCCGCTCAGTTCCTGATTGATGTCGATGCCCAGCGGTTCCGGGCCCTCAACCCCGCGGCAGAGGCGGTCAGTTTTCCTCTTGCGCCGCTGGCTCGAAAACTCTGGTTGAATCTCCCGCCCCCCAACCTGGACGACAGTCTTTCTGACCAGTCTCGTGTTTACCGTGAGATCCAGCGCCGCCATCCTGCTTCAGTTATGCAGATGGGCCTGAAGGTCGTCCAGAAGCTGCCGCGGCTTCTGCGCAGCGCGAACTGGAGCGTGACCGCGACTCTCGGGTCCCGCGGCGGAACTTTGGAGATCGTTCAGCTCGAACCGGGAAACACTGAAGGGCGGAACTATGGCATCGCGATCGACGTCGGCACCTCGACGGTTGTGACGCACCTGCTCAACCTCGTGACCACCGAGCGGGTCGATGCCGAAGCGGTCTACAACTCCCAGCGGAAGTGGGGCGCAGAGGTAACCCGGCGCATGATCTATGCCGATTCGGGTGGTCTTGACGAGCTGCAGAAGGCGGTTGTCGAGGATATCAACTCGATGATTGCGGCGCTCGTCGAGCGGAATAACCTCTCGTTGAACGACATCACCGCGGTGGTCTGTTCTGGAAATACCACGATGGCCCACCTGCTGCTCGGGATCTCTCCGGGGAGCATCCGCAAGTCGCCGTACGTTTCCGCTACCTCCAGCCCGCCGCCGGTCCGGGCCGTCGAAACCGGTATCAAGGTAAATCCTCGAGGCCTGTTGTACGTAGTCCCCGGCATCGGCGGATGGGTCGGTGGAGACATAACCGCCGGGATTCTCGCCGTCGGATTGCACCGGTCCGAACGGGTGCGGATGCTGATTGACATCGGCACAAACGGCGAAATAGCGATCGGCAACAAAGAGTGGATGATCGCCTGCTCCGCCTCGGCCGGCCCGGCTTTTGAAGGCTCGGGTGTCAGACACGGCATGAAGGCGATGCGCGGTGCGATAGAGCGGGTGACGATCAGTGCCGACGGAAGCGTGCAATATCGGACGGTAGGGAGCGCGCGCCCCAGGGGCATCTGCGGGTCAGGCCTCATCGACCTGGTGGCAGAGCTTTATACCGCCGGCTTCATAGACCGCTCCGGCCGGCTGCTGCCGGGCACTTCCGAGCGTATTCGGGAGTCGGATGGGCTGCTTGAATTCGTCGTCGTTCCCGGGACCAGATCAGAGCACGGGAAAGACATTTGTGTCAGCCAGACAGATTTGACGAATGTCTTGAGCGCCAAGGCCGCGATCTATTCCGGAGCCCAAGCCTTGGCCTCGAGTGTCGGCCTCGATTTTAAAAGCATCGATTCGGTTCTGATCGCCGGCGGTTTTGGCAGCTACATTGACAGGGAAAAGGCGATCACGCTCGGGTTGATCCCGGACCTGCCGCTCGACCGCATTCGCTTTGTCGGCAATACGTCGATCCTCGGGTCACAAATGGCCCTGCTGTCGGTGGAGGCCTGGCAGGAATTGAACAAGATTGCACAGTCGGTGACCTATTACGATCTTATCAGTCACACCCAGTATTACGACGAGTTTCTGGCGGCCAAGTTCATCCCTCACACCGAGTTAAGCCGGTTTGAGTCGGTTGCGGCGCGTCTGACAGAGCCGCAAGCGCAGCGCTTTTCAGCGGAGCGCGTCGGGCACGAAGCTTTGGCAGCCACTCGCAAGGAGCGTGCCTGATGGCTTTTACATTGGCGGTAGCAGGAAAGGGCGGGACCGGCAAAACCACGATTGCCGCGTTGCTCGTATCCCTGCTTTTGAAGCACGGAAAACAGCCGGTTCTGGCGGTGGATGCCGATCCCAATCCGAACCTGGATATCGCTCTGGGTGCCACACTCTCCAAGACGATTGGCGAGTTACGTGAGGACTTGCTGGATCAGATACGGAAGATGCCTCCGGGAATGACCAAGGACGATTACCTGGAGATGGGCATCCAGGAATGCCTGAGCGAAGGGCAGGGCGTCGACCTCCTCGCCATGGGGTGCGGCGAGGGGCCGCGTTGTTACTGTGCCGTGAACAGCGTCCTCCGACGCTGCATTGACCGGCTGCGTGGCTCTTATCCGTACATGGTCATTGATAACGAGGCAGGACTGGAGCATCTGTCACGATCCACCACGCAGAACGTGGACGTGCTGATCATTGTCAGCACTGCTTCGCCGGCTGCCTTAAAGGGCGCAGCGAGAATTTTGAAGCTCTCACATCAGCTGTCTCTCGGGATAAGTCGGAGGTTCCTGGTGCTGAATAACTCCACCGACTGTGACCCGGGTCAGCTGAGGAGTTACTGCGAGGGAATGGGACTTGAGGTCGGGGGAATAATCCCCTATGACCGGCAGTTCGTCGAACTGGGACTGGCCGGGCGGCCAGTCAGCGACTTAGTAAACGGCTCGCCTGGAAAGCAGGCGGTCGAGGAAATTTTGGGAAAAGTTTTGACAGCATGAAAAGGCTTTCATCCACGAATTACACGAATTACACGAATTCAACAGGACCTCAAGGACCTCAAAGAGCTCAAGGACGGTGACTGTTGCTTTGTCCTTAAGGTCTTTGAGGTCTTTGAGGTCCTTTGAATCGTGTAATTCGTGTAATTCGTGGATAACGAAAGGGGTTATATGATTCCTGATACGAAAAAGACGTGGGCCGGCAAGTGCCACACGGTAACTCTCGGAGCGAC
>RPQK01000044.1 GCA_003819755.1 Acidobacteriota bacterium
AGGGCCTTTTTGAATCGGCCCTTGGCTCGAGAGACCGATCCGAGATTGTCCAGTGTCTGCGCGCATTCGCCGTGGATGTCTCCAAACACCTGCCGGCGGATTCGTAGCGCCCGCATGAAGAATCTTTCCGCGCGAGCGAGCTCTCCGAGTATGTAGTAGACAGCGCCCAGATTATTGAGAGTCCTCGCATAGTCCGGGTGCCGCCTGCCGGAAACCCGCCCTCGGATCTTCAGCGCTCTCCGCCAGAGCGATTCAGCCTGCGCGTAATCGCTCATTCTGAAGTAGAGCGCGGCCAGGCAGTTCAGTGTAAGGGCAAAGCTGGAGCTGTTTTCCCCGGGGGCCTCATGGCGGATCTCCAACGCTTCATGAAACAGGGGTTTCGCCTCAGCGAACCGGCCCATGGCATGGTACAAAACGCCCAGATTGTGCAGCGTCTGCGCATTGCGATCAATCTCAAGCGACCGGAGGTACAATTCCTCGGACTTTCCGAACTTACCGCAGTCGAAGTGAAGCGCGGCAAGGTTGTTCATGCTCATCGCGACGGCGCAACTCCGTTCGCCATTACACCTCCGCCGGAGCTCGAGCGCCTCCACGTGCAGGGGCTCCGCCGCGTCGTACTGGCCGAGAGCGTGGTAGGTCATGGCCAGTATGTTGATGCTGTCTGCGAGTTCGGGATAGGAGCTGCCGTGAGAATCCCTTGACCAGTCGACGAGTTGCACCGCGCCGGGAAGGGCGTCGTGATAGCGGCCTTTGTCATAAAGCCACATCACGACTTTTCGTAACTCGGCGATTTGGCCCGCCCTGTTACTGCGATTCACGATGGTTTCCTTCGCAACTGATAGCCGCCGATTGAGGTCCGGCCAGACCAGACGATCCAAGAAACCGGCGTGTCCGATTCGAAAGGATGGTACACCCGTGCATTGTGCTTTTCCACAGCCGAATCTGTTGACGAAAGTTGGGAAAAAGAGCACAGACGTGCGGCAATGCTCTCGTTTGCCCATATAGCGTGATGTTCAACCCGCCCCCTGTGCCGCAGTTCGTGGAATCTTATTTTCCTGACAAGTTTGTCGGGCAGTTCGGTCGCAAAGATACGAATTGGTTGCGGTCGAAGGCTGCTGCGATTTTCAGAGAAAAGACCAGCTCGGCTGCGAGATTTCTTGCCGGCACCCACATATGACAGACAGGAGGCGGAAATTATGAGACGGGTAAGCGGATTCTCACTCGCAGTCATTGACGCATTGATCGTGCTGGCGGCAATCGGGTTCGTATTGGCGATTGTGACTCCCAGCTTGTAGCCAAATGGAAAAGCGAAAAGAAAACGAGGAACCGGGACGTGAAAATCGGTTTGTGATTGTGACCACCGATTCCTCCGGAATGGGTATTGACAAGGGGTGCGTCCGTAGTAGAATCGCGCACGCTGAATCAGTTTTTTTTCGTCGCTTTTTGTTCCTGATGGGGAGACGAGAAGCGCTAATCCTGCCAGGGGCTCCGGTCCCTGCCGGCTTTCGCCAAGCCTCTCCGGTGTGACCAGGATTTCGAGGCGTGGGGGTACGCTTGGCACACGGAAGTCGCCGAAAAGGGTCTTGGTTTTCGGAATTTTGAGTTTCTATTTCACCGACAGCGTCGATCTTTGCGACTTTCCTGTGGCTGGGCTCAGGCCGAGATCCAGCAGGTAGGCAGTTGTACGAGTGCGAACCGAAACTCGGTCGCGAAGTTGGAGGAGGTCAACATGCGGTTTGCTCAGAATGGCAGGACTGAACCGCGGTTCGGGTTCCAGGCCGAAGAAGTAACCGTCAAGGACAGCAACGGCAGCGTGCTTTTTGAAGGCCGAGACGTGGTGATGAACGTCAGCCAACGGGGCGTTGCCGTCCTGGTTGGGGCAGCGCCTGGTTTTATTCCCGTTCCGGGGAGCGTCCAAAACTTAAAGGTTGAGTTCAAAACCAAAGGCAACAGTATCCCCGTGATTCCGATTTCCTTGAGCGCCAGCGTTCAGCATACGGCTAAGGGGTGGATCGGAATGCATATCGAAGCGATGGATAAAAACAACCGGAAGGCCCTCGACGATCTCCTGGGTCATCTAGCATGCGAGCGCGCCATTCCGAACCCCCACTGGAAAGAGGTGTACGAATCGGTTGGGGTGGCTATCAACACCATCGGCGTGGGATTCGGCATTTGGGCGCTCGTTTTTGCCCACAGTCAAACCGTTCGCTTCTGGTGCATGAGAATAATGGTTGCGAGCGTGTTCGTTTATGTCCTCCTGCGACTGCTTCGGGCGAGGATCGAATGGAGGGAAGCGAGCGACTGGCCGTAGCCGCACTCTTAGCGTGCAAACGTTCAGGGCTTCTTAGTCTTCGTGTTCGGAGAAGGTAACCAATGCGAGCAGTGAACACACACGCCGGCGGTATTGCCAACGTTTGGCTCAATATGGTCAAGCTACTGATCGGCTTGGTCTTTGCTTATCAGCAGGTACTGAGTGATCAGCTTGGTCTCAGCAGCTTGCTCAACCTGGATTTCGAGGTTCTCACTCTTGGAGAGGTCCACGTCCATCAGGTCAAAACCCCAAACGACGTCATCGACGTACCGTTCGTTCCGATTTCCCGGGAGAAGTACACCAGGCTCGATGTGACGGTCAGGGGGATCGACCAGAGGATGGACGACGGCACCTGGCGAAGCCTCCCCTTGATTGGGACTGACGGACCCACCGCTTTTTGCCTGTGCGCTTCAAATGATCAGACGAGGCGCAATTACGAATCTGAAGAACTGCCAAAGATCTCGTTCTCGTGGCCAGACGGAGGGGTGGGAGCACGGGCCATTCGAGTGGCCAACTTCAGCTTGTCTGCGCTGCTCTGCCCGGATGATGTGCGACAACTCGGCGAGATGTTCGCAACCGGAAACCAAACCGAGGTCCAATATAAGCTCCATTACGACACAAGTGCAGAGTATGAGGGCCGGAGGACAACCGTGTTCGAGGGGAGCAACGAGGTTGTGGTCGCCTATCAACTGCCCGGAGCCAGCAGGCGCGGTTACGACATGTCCATCGTAGAGGGGCAGTCCGCACCTCTTCCTCCCGACCTCCGAGTGCCGGGAGCTCAATTTCAAACGGCGGGACTGAACATACGGGACGCGCGGGTCATTTGGTCACGAGCCCTTCGGGTCGGGAACCAAGTGCCGTTTGACGGCACGTGTACCGACGCAGCGGGAGATCGATGGGAATTCACGCTTCGCGTGTTCGGAGTGGAAAACAAACCGCCCCGCCAGATCAGGGGCGATTACGTGGGCCTCGTCTACCCCCTCAACCAGTACAACGACCCTTACGCGCCTGCTGGATATCAGCGTTGGTCATTTCAGATCAGTGACTACATCGTGGACCCGGACGGAATCGGGCCGAACGGACCCGATTTCGGACGCTATCGCCTTGAACTATCGACTGACAGTTTCAGGGTGAACGGCCAACAACGTACTTGTCCATATTTAGTCGCCCCGTTTGGAACTAATCAGTGGAGACTCTATCGCTCGAGGAACAGCGGGGTGCCGGTACCGGGAACCACGGAAAGCCTGATGATGAGGGCTTGGGACTCGGAGGGCAAAGAACAGAGAATCGAGGTGCGCATTGTCTCCTAATAGGATCAGAAAGCGGGCACTCGCTGTCTTCTTGTTTGGTACCTGCCTCTTGACTTTCATCAACTCGGGCAGGGGGCAAGCCCTTCCCGTCCAAAGGTTCGATTGTCCCGCTCCTGTTGAATCCGCTTCTGCCCCTCCTGCCCACAGCCGTGTCCATGTTCAAGTCGGAACGGAAACGGAAGCGGGGATTCTGTTCAGGGCGATCCTTGGGGACCTCCGGATCTGCAGTAATTCGGAGATCGGTGCCAACGATCTGGACGACCTGGACATATTCATTATTGGGGACCGCGAGGGCCGGATTACTGAAGAGTCACGCCTTGTGCTGTACGCGCACTCGACGATCTTCATCGTTCTTCCGAATGGAAACGTCAGGCGTTGCGACGAAACTAAACGTCTGCCCGCTGAGGACCTAACCCTAACGCAGCTGCTATCAAGTTGTGCTATTAACGAAGCGCGGTCCTCTCCCCAAGACCTGATTGCGGATCTGAACGCGAAAATGCGGATTGTGCAAGTCCCGAGATTCGTCGAGGTCCAGGACGGCGGAAGGCCTTACTACACAATTGCCTCTCGAACACTCGCCGCGCGGAAAGCGGTTGACGTCGAGCCCCAACCAGCGAGCGCCGCTTTCGCGGACGCGATGCCGCCCAACATGGAACAGGAGTTGGTAGCCCGAATGGGCCGACTCAACTGGGACTACGTCCTGCGGGTCCTCTTTTCGACAACGAAAAAAATCGAAATACAGACAGGAGAAGTGGTGCTCGCAAACGACGTCCGTGGAACGCGTGCTCTTACCCGGATCGCGTATCCGAAACACGATATCGAGGGATATAGCGCGGCGGTACGAGATTTTATCAGGGATTGCATACGTTTTTGGGACTCGGTTGATCGTGAGGTCGCTCGCCTCGAAAACGATGCGCTCAGAGCCCGGGAACGACCGGTAGAGCAGGAAGCCGGCCAAAGGGGTGCGACCCTTCCGTAAGGTCCTTTTGCGGTAAGGTTGCCTATGTTTCAGAGAACATTTTCGCGCGCCCTCCCTTTGAAGCTAGACCTTGCTCCAACACAAAGGCTGAGCAAAACGGGGTTAGTTTTGGCGTTCGGTTTGCTCCTGTCCTGCGGCTTGGCGGCGGTCCAGGCGCAAGCTGCGGCAACCGGCCAACGAGTAAGGGCCGCCAGCAACCCTGCCGACGCGATCCATGACTTGGAGCTGATTCTCGAGAGGGCGTTGTCTATTCAGCCGGACGGGGATGATGGAGTCACGGCCCGCACGAAAATCCGTACTGCTCTGGCTGCCGTGCAGACTTCGTTCGGCGCGCTTACGAGCGCCCGCAATACCCGGAACCAAACGGGGGCGGTTGTGCTAAACGCGGCGCTGGACAGTGATATATCGGGAGAAACCGTTCCCAAGTTTGAATCCCTCGAGCGCGTTGTCGACCTTATTCGACAGGTGGCGCTTTTGCGGCCCTGCGAGAGTGAGTTTGACGGCGAGCTTCTGGCGGGGATTCTGAACGCTGCTTTGCCTCTCTATCGGGGAGAATCCCAAGCAAAGATTTCCCGTTGGCGGAATGATTGGGTTGACTGGGATGATGGCCGCATCGGGTCTGCGATCCAGTTTGATCTGGCGCAGCAGATTTTCAAACGTCGAGTGCGCCCGCTTCTCGGCTGGCAGCGGGTTCAGACTCAAGCGCTGGCCGGAGCCGTACAAAGCCTTGATGCACAGTATTCCCTGACACTGACCTGCCTGCGGGCACCCAGGAATGTCCCCGTCGTCTATTCGACTCATAGCGATCAGCTTGACGAGGTAGGCCGCAGGCTCAGTGAGGGGGATCTCCAGGAGAAAATCCGATATCGCCGGAAGTCCTGTCAGGTTCTCGCCGATGGTATCGGCAAAGCAACCACTTCGTCGGACGCTCCAGCGACGGCTGCGTGGTTGAACAACGCCAGACAGGTTCTATTTGAACGCGTCGAAAATTTGATTCGACAGGATCTGCTGCCGCGACGGATGTTTAATGAAATCCTTTCAGTATCTGTGGAATTCGCCGAAAAACGCCCGGAAGGGTTGACGGCGGATTCTCGCGCACGGCTCTTCGCTTACGCCGCTCAGTGTTCCTTTCTGAGGGGCGATAACAAGCAGGCCGGCCACTTTTTTGACCGGGCCAACTATTTGGCACCCGGCATCCTCACTCAGGAAGATCTGCGGAACCTGAAAGCCAAGTCTCAACCCTGATGCTGATTGCTTCTTATAGGAAACCCAAATGACACGCACCTCGATCTCCTTCTGGCGTTGGGTCATGCCCGTGTTGCTCTGGATATGTTGGCCTGCTGGCGTCGCACATGCTGCTCAAACGCCTCCGCCGACCGCTCAAGTCCAAGCGATGCTGAGTCATGTGGACACCCTAAAGACGAGCTTTGCGGAAGTCTTCGCCGATGCTCACTTGTCGACCGACCCCGCCCTTGCTCAGCAATACAATCCGACGCAGGTGGCAGAGCAGTATCGTCGGGTAGGAGAGATGCAGCAGATCTCCGACCTGACCGATGCTGACTACAATTTCCGGTTCGCGCAGATTCGAGGAAGCCTCCCTGGAGCGGGTCTCTCGGCGCTTCAGCAACAGGAGAACGCCTTCATTGAAGCAGGTATTCAAGCCCATGCGATCATGGCGGCCGCAGCCGCCGCCATACAGTACGAGCAACTGCACGAACTGCACAATCGGATCATAGGAGAACGGCTTCGGCTCCATTCGTATCCGAGAAATCTTCAGCAGATACTCGCGGGTTTTGCATTCACGTTGCGAGATCCTCACACGAACCAAACGGTCACTTTCGCTCAGGCTTGGGACGATTTAATCGGTAGTATGCTGCGGGCTTCATCCCTGAAGGTGGGCATTGACTACCGCGCAACGGAGCAACCCCCCGTGCTCGGCTTGCACACTGCGGCTCCCAGATCGCAAGACCTGCCCGCTCCCGTCGCACCAGTGCAAATGGGGCTTCCTCAGGTACCCGTCGTGACTTCTGGACCAAACGGCCGTCAATTGGTTTCCCGCAACCTTCGAGTGGATGTACTTGATAGGGGTACGGCCGAAGCGAATGCAACCAGGTTTGTAGATTTGTTGCGATTGCAGATGGAACAACCGATTGTCAGACACCCATACATTCGGGATTTCGAGGACGAAGCCAGGGCAGACGGCACTATCTTTACCGGGGTAGATTACTTTCGACTGGACCCGGTGGATCAGGCGAAGATTAACTGGTTGCGGAACAAATGGGAAGACCAGAAAAAGTTGACGCTTCGTCTTCGGGTTCCCCCTGGCGAATACGTGGTCTACCCCGAGGGCTTTCGGGATCGTCTTTCCCCAGGAAAAGCCAACTGGGAAGTACCTGATGATCTGGTGCAAAAGAACATCACGGCGTACGATTTCGAGATCGCAGAGTCGGGCCAAAGAGTAGACGTCCATCCGGTGTTCGCCGTGGTTGAGCCATCCATCCGCAACCTTCGCCCGGAGCTCGCTCTCCTCGATTTCCGCCTTGGTACCAACAATCAGACCGAGGATCTCGAGGGGGCATTTGGCGGGCGGATGTTCCAGCGGTTCGGGAAGCACTTGGCCCTGCAGACGCAGGGGGAATTCGAGTTTCGAAATCACAGGGACCTGCTTGATCTGGACCGGGTTTTACCTGCGCAGTTTCAGCCCCGTCAGCAACGAGACCTCTTTGACTACAGCGCCCGAGAGTTCCAGCTCGACCTGGGGCCGGTTGTCCGGGTGCGTCAGTTCCAGTTCGCGGTGATGCAGAGCTTGCGCTGGGTTAAGCGCGATTTGTGGGACGGCGCCGGGCTTGTGGGACAGTTCTTCTTTAACGCGGGTTACCTGTTCAAACGCGGGCAGGTCGGATTCTACGGGACCAAATCGAACATCGACGAGCCGGTTGTCAGGAGAGTCCCCTTTGACACCGTCATGACCGAAGAGACGTTTCTCAAGGTTGCAGACCAGGTGGGAGTCAACTTCCAGCTGGGTTTGAGTGAGAAGATCGGGCACCTCGAAGGCTCTGTGGGTTACGTCGACACAGCCGTGAGCGATGCAGCCGCCGGAGGAAACGTTCGCTGGGTTCTTCCCCTCGGCTGGAAAAATCTCGCCTTCACGGCCGAAGTCGGCCTTAACGAGGGTTTCGTCAGTAGCAGCGAGAACAATCTCCGGGTGGGCGCGGGCTTGCGGCTCGGGAGCTGGGGCAAACCGTCCGAGTTCCTTAAGACGGAACAAGCCGTACCAGTCATTGTCCCCCGCATCCGCTACGAGACTCTCACCCGGGTTGTGCGTAACGGCAATCGCCGACCAATCGCGGAAGCCGGTGCGGACCAGATAGGCGTGGATTGGCGCAAGGGGCAGGTGATTCTGGACTGCAGTGGGTCCAGTGACCCGGACGGCGACTCTCTCTCCTACCAATGGACGCAGAAGAAAGGACCGCTGGTCGCGCTCGCTGATGCCAACACCGCTCACCCTCGGTTCACGCCGGCTAACGGGGAAGAATATATCTTCGAATTGATAGTACGGGACACCTTGGGACTCGAAAGCGAGCCGGACACAGTCAGGATCACCACTCTCCGGATCGCGCAGCCCAAGATCCTCGACTTCCGGGTCGACAACGCTATCTACCGGAAGGGATCCGGATGTTCGACTGCTCAGCCCGTGCTTTTCTGGAAAGTCGAGGACGCGGCCAGGGTCACGATCAGCAATACATCGATTGACAGAACGATTACGCAGAAAACCGACGAGGGTCAGGTGCAGGTCGACCCGGCCGCGACTATTACCTACACTCTCACTGCTTTCAACGTGGTGAATGAGTCGGTGACAGCCACGGTCTCCGTAACAGTCAGGCCCTGTCTGGCCGACATCCGGGAATTCAGTGCCACTCCGCCAGAGATCCGGGCGGGCGAGAAATCCCTGCTGCGGTGGGCTGTTCTGAACGCGGACCGGGTCGTGCTCACCAACAAGCCGGGAACGCTCAATGCGACGGAATCGCCTTCCAGCCAACTGGAGGTTCAACCGGCGCAGACCACCGTCTACACTCTGACGGCCTACAATTCGGCCGGCGAAGCAGCGTCGGTGGACCTGACAGTCACCGTAAAACAGGCCCTGCCGGAAATCAGGAGTCTCAAGGCCGATCCGCCCGAGATTCGGGTCGGAGACACGTCAATCCTCAGCTGGGACGTGAGGAATGCGGGCAAGGTCACCCTGACTAACGGAGGGGACGGCGGAAGCACGGAAGTACAGGGGACCGGCAGTCTAACGGTTAGTCCGACCAAGACAACCGTCTATACACTGACGGCTTTCAACGCCTCAGGAGAATCGACGATAGCCAGTGTCACCGTGACTGTGAAGCCTCCGCTGCCCGGGATCAAGAGCTTCCAGGCCACGCCCCCCGAAATCGGGCTGGGTGACTCTTCCACGCTTTCCTGGTCAACCGAGAGTGCGGCCCGCGTGACCCTGACAAACGGGACCTCGGACGCGCAGGTCGCTGCAAACGGAACACAGGTTGTCAAGCCGAACGCAACCACCACGTACACCCTTACCGCCTGCAACGCGGCTGGGGAGTGTGCCACTGCGTCTGTGACTGTGACGGTGAGGGAGTTTCCGGTCATCAACAGCTTCCGGGTGAATCCGGCTGAAATCGGGCCGGGAGAATCGGCGACTTTGTCATGGAACGTTACCGGGGCGACGCGCGTGACTCTGACCAATGGAGGCGAGGCGAGCACCGTCAACCTGACGGGTAGTCGAACTGTCTCGCCCCCGGCCACGACGACCTACACTCTGACGGCCTGTAACGTCCAAGGCGATTGCGTGACCGCTTCGGCCACGGTGACGGTCAAATCATATCCGGTCATCAGGAGCTTCAAGGCTTCGCCTGCGGAAATCCGCATCGGGCAGTCCTCGACCCTCTCGTGGGAAGTGATCAATGCCTCTCGCGTGACCCTCACCAATGCAAGCGCGAGCAGTGACGGAACGGTAGGTTTGAACGATAACCTGACGGTCTCGCCACGCACCACCACCACGTATACCCTGACCGCCTGCAATCCGGCAGGCGACTGCGTCTCGTCGTCGGTCACGGTAACGGTCAAACCGCTGCTGCCGGGCATCGTGACGTTTACCGCGACGCCGTCGACGATTTTCGAAGGGAACAGCTCCGTCTTGTCCTGGAGAGTCGAGAATGCCTCCCGGGTGACGCTGACAAACAGTGTCGACAAGTGGAACGTCCAGCTGGTGGACGCTCTGACGGTAAGCCCGGAGGATACGACGACCTACACCCTCACGGCCTTCAATGTTGCCGGGGAAGTGGTGAGCGCCGCGGTCACTGTTACCGTGGAAGGAAGACCTCTAGTCCCGGTGATTGACTTGTTCCGGGCGACGCCGAGCGCGATAAGTGCGGGACAGTGCACCCAACTGTCCTGGGCAACGCACGGAGCGTTCCGCGTGACGCTGGCCGACACGACCACGGGTACGGTTCAGGAAGTAGTGGCCAGCGGCAGCCAGCAAGTCTGCCCAGGGGTTACGACCGCCTACATCCTAACGGCTTACAACAAGGCAGGCGACAAGGTGACCACGTCGTTGTTTGTGCAGGTGCAGTAGGGGGGAAGCGAACGCTGGGAGCGCAGGCGTCTCGCCCGGCGGGACGCCTGCGCTCCCAGCGTTCTTACGCCTGCGCTCGTTCGCCGATCAGGCGTTCCTTTTCCAACTGCAGCAGAGTCAGCTTCGACTCGACCTCTCCCAGCAGGAAGCGCAATTCGGCGCTCTTCTCGCTGGCCTGTTGGATGCGCCCCTGCTCGGCTGACAACGCGGCCACTTGGGCCTTGATATCGGTGAGCATGAGAGGCAGGGCCTTCAACTGCTCTTCCGCCTCCTTGACGGTGTTCCTCTGCGAAGCGATTTCCGCGGCCCGCTTGTCCAGGAGAGCTGCCGTCTGCTGGATCTCCTGAATTTTCTTCGCGGCCGCTTCGACCTCCTCGGATTTTTGCTGGATGGCTTCGATCCCTGCGGTCGTTTTGGCGCCCAGCTCGGCGAGGCTGTCGATCTTCTTCTGCGTCTGTTCCACGACGGTCAGATCCCGGTTGATCGCTTCAACTCGCGCCTCGAGCTGGCCTATGGCGGTCTTCATGCTGTCGGCTCGGTTGTCTACGGCCTCGAGCTTCCCGCTTCGCAAGTGAATCTGGTCAAGCCCGGCCTTCAGCTGGTCGAGCAGCTCCTGCGCCGCAGCCATCTCCTGCTCCGCCCGGCTCAGGTCCTGTCTCCGGGCGTCGAGCCCCTCCAGCCGGGCGTTCAGCTCGTCGGTGCCGGCCTGCAAAGCCGCGGCCTTCTTGTCGAATTCCGACAGCCGGTTCTCGACCGTTGCCAGGAGATCGCCCGCCTGCTTCTGCAGCCCGCGAACCTGCTCCTGCACTCTGACCGCGTTGTCCTTTTCCGCTCCGAGGCCCTCCAGTATCCCTCGGACCTCGGCCGCCTCTGCGCGGACGCTGCCCAGACTTTCGGACAGCACGGCGACAGTTTTCTGCTCTTTGGTCAGGTTCTGAATCTTCAGGTTGACCTCTTCAAACACGTAGCCCAGCTGGTTGAGTCTCTGGTCGACCTGTTCGAGCATGCTCTTGCGTTCCAGCTGAGCGTTCATCCGGCCGTCAATCTCGCCCACTGTCGCTTGGAGGCTCGTGATCTTGCGATCCACCTCCCCGACCACCCGGGTCTTTTCTTCAATCTGTGCAATCTGTTCGGCGAGGTTGGCCGCCAGCAGTTGCGCCTGGTCGACGATTTGAGTCACCGTCTTGACGTTCTGCTCATGCGCGGCCAATTGTCGCAGCTTCTCGTCCAGCGCCTGCGACTGCAGGAGGAGAGCCTCGACCCGGGAGCCGACTCCATCGAGCTCGGACCGCAGCTTCTGAAGCTCTTGTTGTCGCTGACTGACATCGTCACATCCGGCCCGAATCTCGTCCAACTTCGCCTGAAAACCTTGAACGTCCTGTTGTTTCTTTTGAATTGTCTCCAGCTGAGCGTCCAAGCTGGTCGCTTGGCCTTCGAGAGCCTTGAGCCGCCCGGTTATGATCTCGATCGCCCCCCATTCCCGGCTCACTTCCTCGATACGAGTCCGTACCTTGTCGATATCCTTCTGATGGCTCAGCACAGCGGTTCTGGCGCTCTCCATTAGCTGCACTTGTTTCTTTAGCGCCTCCAGAGTCGAATCGGCGTTCTTCGCGACCGCGATCACCTCGTTGACCTTCTCCTGTGCTTGGGTGAGAGCGCCCTGCTGCGACTGGAGTTTCAGGCAGCGCTCCTCCAGGTCGCGCTCCAGTTGGCGTGCCTCCTGCATCCTTGGCCCCACCTGTTCCATGGACTTCTCCAGGGCCTGCAGGTCGTCGACGAAGGCGCGGCTTTCGTCCATCATGCCTTCGACGCGCCGGATATTCTCCTCGGTTTTCTCCAGCTTGGAGACCTTGCTCTGAAGCTGACGCAGTTCGGAGTCGATCTTCCATGTCAGCGTGTTGAGGCGGCCCGCCTCTTCGTTGGCTTTCTCCACGACTACCCGCTGGTTCTCCAGGGCTCTGATCTTGGCCTTCACGTACTCGGAGAGATTGTTCGCGCTTTCGATCTGCTCCTTAACGAGCCTCAGGCTTTCCGCTTCCTGCTGGAATCGTTGCAGTTCTTGATCGATGCGTTTCGTAGTTTCCTGGGTCCCCGCCAACGCTTCGCTGGCCGACTTGACCTCCCTGGAGAGATTGTTCACGCTCGTTTCCAGGCCTGCTACCTCTTGCCCGGCCTTCGCCTGCCGCTGTTCCAGCTCCGCGGCGGCGCGTACTCCCTGCTGGAGCAAACCCGCCGACTCGCCCTTCTGGAATTTCTCCAGGGCGGCCTCGAGCTTGGCAGCCATTTTCTCCAGGACCTTACCCTGGTCCGTTACGGCTTGGGCGTGCTTCTGGACCGACTGCAGCCGTTCCTCGAATTCCTGAACCGCCTGGCCTTTCTGAGCGATCTGGTCCGCCTTTGCACCGCTCGCCGCCAGTGCCCCTTTGAGTGAATCGCAGTCTTGCTGCAACTGCGAGACAAGAGTCTTGACGTCCTTGATCGCTTTCGTCTCAGCCATCAGACTCGACCGCTCTCTTTCGGATTTCCCGAGCAGCGCCTGGAGCTCCGTCTTCTCGGACCTCAAGCTCTGAAGGATCTTCCGCATCTCCTTCAGGTCGTCCGCCTTGGTGATCTCCTCCGGCTCCTTGGTTTCCCGCTTCTTCGAGAACATCATGGGATACCCTCCTGTTGGGGAATGGCTATCTCTCCGGTTATTCTCCAGGCGTCGCCGGCCGCCGCCAAAGAGAGCTTCTTCGCGCCTTCAACCTGGAGTGAATCCGAAGCGTACTTCTGGCGAAATTTGACTGTTGCCGTCGAATCGGACAGCTCCGTAAGGACAACATCCTGAACCGTCACTTCTATCTTTCGGTAGGAGCGGAAAGTGCGTTCTTTTCGCGCTCGCCACCCGGCCCAATCCAGACCTTCGGCCTGAAAGGTGGCGGTGTCGTAAAAGCGCGAGTATTGATCGATATCTCTCGCTTCCCAGGCCCCTTCCCATCCGCTGACAAAACTCGCAAGCTTTTGGTGCGCTGCCCGGTAGTTCTCGACAAGAGCCGAGCGCTCCGCGGTGAGACGCGAGTAATCAGGGACGGAGGCGGGATCGGCCAGGTCGGGGATATCGACTATGACAACCGGTGTCCCAATGCCTAGTTTCAGGAAGGATGCGAGCTTTCTCAAATCACGGTTGTACAGTTCCAGGCATCCTTTGGTGGGTTCCGGAGTTGCTCCCTTATAAGAACCGTGAATCAGGATCCCGCCGCCGTTTCGCCCGGCTTTAAGATCATCCTCGTTCGGATAGTTGAGGATAAAGACCAGGGGACCGTACTCCGGCGTCAGCTCGTACCCTTCCTTCCTGCCGATAATGTAGTAGTAGCCGGTAGGCGTCCTCTTGTCTCCTGCGATCTGCTTCTGCCCATCCTCTTCACCGACGGCCATCGAGTACTGATCAACGAGCCGCGACTGCCCGTCAGCCTGTCGCAGCAGGTACATCGTTCTGGTCGACTTGTTCGCGACGCTAAAAAGGTCCAAGTCCGTGCTGGTGCGGCTTTGCGGGCTGTTCGTCGTAGCGAGTGTGGCGGACGGGTACCGTGGACTGGTCAGGCGGGAATTCGAAAGAGAAACTGGCTGGCTCGGGTCTTGCGGCAGCCGGGGGCCGGCTTCCGGAAAATCCGGCTTCCTCAACCGCTCGTGCACACCGTCGTAGGCGGCCCGCACGGCCTGGAACACCCCGCGCCTGGCGTCCGGAGCGACGAGACAAACTATCGCCAGTATCGCCACGAGAGCCGAGCACACCAGCGTTGGGCGGAGCAGCCATCTCGGCATCTCCGGCAGCGACCAAGGCGAGGCGTATGCCTTGGCAATTGCACGCCGGTTGCGCCAGGTTCTGTAACTAAAGAGTGCCCTCTTCCATTGAAAGCGAAGGTAGGGTCCAATGGTTGTCAGCATACCTACCAAGTCAACAGAGGATTTTCCAGCGAAGGCAGAAGCTGGACGGTCATGTCCTTGCCCCGGGGACACCGAACCGCTAATCAGGATAGCAGTCATTCGGCCGCAGCGCCATTGATTTTATTGATGTTTGGGTCAGGTGACCCGTGTGGTTTGGGCTACCCCCGCCCCCGGCCATGGTATTCTGACTATATCCCGACATAAGGAGTGTTAATGCCCGCCGTGAAGTGGTGTGTAATCGTGAACCCGAACGCCGGTTCCGTTGATGACATTACGGCGCTTGAGAAATCGCTCGGCCGCCTGGATTCGTTTGAGCTCAAGGAGACGCGTGGCCCCAAGGACGCCGGCGAGCTGGCAAAACGGGCGGTGGGCGAGGGAATCACCCACGTCGCGGCTGCCGGTGGCGACGGCACTTTGAACGAGATCCTGAACGGGGTCGCGGACCACCTGGAAGAGATCACTCTCGGGGTTCTTCCGCTCGGCACCGGCAATGATTTTGCCAACTCTGTTGGTATGCCCACGGACCACGATCAGGCGATCGACATTCTGGCGGCCGGGAAAAGTCGAATGGTTGACGTCCTGCGATTGCGAAACCGCGACCTCTCGAGCCTGTTTTTGAATACCTCAGCAGGAGGGTTCGTCACGAAGGCGAACGAGAAGCTGACGACTGAGAGCAAGGACTGGCTCGGTTCAGTGGCTTTCTTTGTGGCTGCGGCCCGGACCCTGCCTGAGATGGAGGAGTATCAACTTCGCGTGAAGTTCGACGAGGATGAGTTCCAGGAGTTCGGCGCGTACAATGTCGTCGTCGCCAATGGCAGGACCATGGGAGGTGGGATTCCGGTCGCACCCCAGGCGAAACTTGACGACGGCCTGATGGATGTGATGATCGTCCCCGCCATGCCCCTGGCGAAACTCGCGGTTGTTTTGCCCCAGATCCTGGTCGGGATTCACCCGGGCGGAGGCGACGTGATCGTGCGACAAGCGAAGCGCATGCTCATTTCGTCGCAGCCCAATTTCAATCTGAATGTCGATGGCGAAGTGATCGGGGAAGCCCCGGCGCTGTTCGATGTGCTGCCGAAGGCGCTGCGGGTGGTGGTGAATCCGGACGCCGCAACCGCATTCGAGGAAGGGTAGGGCTTTTATCGTGGCCGGACTCTCCAGAGTCCGGCAGACGGGCAGAGAGCCCGGCGTAGACAAGCGACTTTTGCCTGGTTGCAGTTCCTTCATTCTGGCCGGACGGTTCCGTCCGTCTGCCGGACTCGGGAGAGTCCGGCCATGATAAAAAGCCCCCAGAAGACTGTCTGGTTGGAGTCATTATCTATCCAACCGTCGCGCGACATCGAACAGGAATTGGAACCGCTCTTCCAGGTGCTGCGCGTCGCTCACCATGCGGCGTTCGATCAAGACGACTTGATTATCCCGAATCCCGGCCCAATCGGCGGTGTCCCACGCGAATAGCTCAAGGATCGCCAGTCGCCGCGGAAGGGTCAGGTAATCGAGTACTACAGCCGAATCGTTGCCTTTCACGAAAGCCGCGTCATCGAATTCCTGATCTCCGGTTTTTATCGATGGGGCGGAGATCTCGTCGGCCAACGAGGTTGCGCTCTTGGTAATCTCGAGTCCTTTCGGCAACCTGCCGAGCAGTCCCATGCTCATCTCGACCAGCTCGACACCCAGAAGGCCGGTATCGGAGCTCGTCTCCGCCTTGCGCAATCGGAAAGACCGTCCCTGAATCTCGCCGACGACTCTCGGATTGCGCAGCAGCGCATTTTGCCGGTACTGAAAGCGGTACTTGGTCGCGAATTGTCGCCAGTTTCGGTTCCGCCGGTAAGCGAGGAAGACCGAGGCGGCGACCACCAGGACAATCAGGGCCAGAAGATAGGGCAGAATCCCGTTCAAGAATCCCCCTTTATTGAATTCGGGCTCTCAGACGTTGAAGCGGATGTGCAGCACGTCCCCGTCCTGCACCTCGTAATCCTTGCCTTTCAGCCGGTACAGGTTGCCATCGTGCGCGGCCTTCTCGGAACCCGCTTTCACCAGTTCATCATAGGTGATGACTTCGGCGCGGATGAAACCTTTTTCGAGATCGCTGTGGATCCGCCCGGCGGCTTCCGGCGCCAATGCCCCGGTTTCAACGGGCCAGGCTCTCACCTCATCCTCACCGACAGTGAAGAAGCTCAAAAGTCCGAGCGATCGGAAAGCGGCGCGCGACAGGCGGTGGGCGGCCGGCTCGTCTATCCCCAGTTCCTCCAGAAAAGGCGCCTGGTCGGCGGGCGGCAACTCGCTGATCTCTCTTTCCAGCGCCGCGCTGAGGAACACGGCGGTCGCCCCGTTTGACTCCATCTGATTGGCGAGTTCCTCGTATTTTTCACGAGCTGCAGCGTAGTTGTCGTCGACGTTCAAAGCTGCCACGAGCGGCTTAAGGGTCAGGAAATTCAAGCTGCGAATAGCGCGCAGGTCGTCCGCGCTCAGCCCCATCGTCCGAAGCGGTTTTTCCGATTCCAGGTGCCCCTTGGCCCGCTCCAGGACCTGTCGCTCCCGCTCCTGCGCGATGTTGCTTTTCTGGTGTTCTTTCGCCATGCGCTGGAGACGCTTCTCGATCAGGTCCAGGTCGGCCAGGAGCAGTTCCATCTCGACGAGCTCGATATCCCGCCGCGGATCAACGCTGCCGGAGATATGAAAGACCGCTGGGGACGTGAAGCCCCGGATAACATGCAGCAGACCTTCGGCCTTTCGTATGGCTTCCAGCCAGTTCGCACTCCGCGTTTGTTCAGGCTCGATGTCCGGCGGCAAGACCATGTCGAACTCGGCGTAACGCGTCTTCTTGGGCCGGAACATCTCCGAGAGCCGGTCCACCCGAGGGTCGCGTACCAAAGCCACCGCATGCGCTATGCCGTCCTTGGTCGGCGCCTTCTCGGCCGGGATCCCTGTCAGTATTTGAAAAACTGTTTTCTTCCCCACCTGGGGCAAACCGATGATGCCTAGTTTCATAGTCCGTTCACCGTTCGACGTTCACCGTTCACCGTTCGGGGTTCACCGTTCTGGGTTTGCGGTGGGGTCCGGAACCGTGAACCGCGAACCCTGAACCCAGAACGCTGAACCGTGAACGGTGAACGGTGAACGGCGAACGAATCACAGTATAACCGCTTCTCCCATGAATGTTAGAATCTCCGAATGCGCTCAGACACGATCAAGAAGGGTTTCGCACGTGCACCTCACCGCTCGCTGTTGAAGGCGACGGGCATTAAAGACGAGGACATGCACAAACCGTTTATCGCCATTGCCAACTCCTATATTGACATCATCCCGGGGCACGTCCACCTGAACGCCTTCGGCGAGGTCGTCCGAAAGGCGGTTAAAGCAGCGGGCGGCGTCCCTATTATGTTCAACACGATCGGCGTCGACGACGGCATCGCGATGGGGCACATGGGGATGAAGTATTCGCTCCCCAGCCGCGAGATCATTGCCGATTCCGTTGAAACGGTAGTTGCGGCGCACAGCCTGGACGCTATTATCTGCATCCCGAATTGCGACAAGATCGTGCCGGGAATGCTCATGGCTGCGATGCGGCTGAATGTGCCGACCATCTTCATCTCGGGCGGACCAATGAAGGCCGGAGTGACACCGGACGGGCGCGTCATCGACCTGATTTCGGTGTTCGAGGGCGTCGGCGCCTACCAGGCGGGGAAAATCAACGACGAAGAGCTGAAGACGCTCGAAGATTTCGGCTGCCCGACTTGCGGCTCCTGCTCGGGGATGTTCACAGCCAATTCAATGAATTGCCTGTGCGAGGCGCTCGGTATGGCTTTGCCTGGGAACGGCACGATCCTCGCGATCGACCCGCGACGGGAACAGCTCGCTTGCCAGGCAGCCTACCAGGTCATGAAACTCGTAGAGATGGACCTGAAGCCGCGGGACATCGTGACCCCACAGGCCATTGACAACGCTTTTGCTCTTGATATGGCGATGGGAGGTTCCACCAACACTGTCCTCCACACCATCGCCATCGCTCATGAAGCGGGCATTGAGTACCCGCTCGAGCGTCTGAATGAGGTCAGTTCGCGGACGCCGTGCCTGTGCAAAGTCAGCCCTTCCTCTCACTACCACGTCGAAGATGTCGAGAAGGCGGGAGGAATCTCGGCGATCCTCTACGAGCTTTCAAAGAAGCCAGGGGCGCTGAACCTCGACTGCAAGACCGTCACCGGAAAAACCATCGGGGAAAACATCGCAAACTGCGTCACCAAGGACCGGGACTGTATCCGGCCTCTCGAGACCGCCTATTCGAAGGATGGCGGCTTGGCCATTCTGTTCGGGAATCTCGCACCGGAAGGCGCGGTTGTGAAAACAGCGGGCGTTCCGCCATCGATGCTTCGCCACCGCGGGCCGGCCGTCATCTTCGAGAGCGAGGAAGAGGCTTCCAAGGGAATACTGTCGAAGAAGGTGAAGGCGGGCGATGTCGTCGTCATTCGCTACGAAGGGCCCCGCGGGGGACCTGGCATGCAGGAAATGCTAGGCCCAACGGCTCAGATTGCGGGAATGGGACTTAACGAGCAGGTTGCCCTCGTGACTGACGGCCGTTTTTCGGGCGGCTCGCGTGGGTGCTCAATCGGGCACGTAAGCCCCGAGGCGGCTCGCGGCGGGCTTATTGGCTTGCTCGAACCGGGTGACATCGTGACGATCGATATCCCGAACCACGAGCTCACCGTCCAGCTGAGCGATGACGTGATAGCAGCCCGGAAAAAGACCTGGAAGCCAGTCGAGCGCGTCGGCTTGCCGTCCTACTTGCGCAAATACCGCACGATGGCCACCTCAGCGTCGCGGGGCGCGATACTGGAGTGGGACTAGCGTGTTTGTTATCCACGAATTACACGGCGCGGCGTAGCCGCAACCAAAAGCCTGCCCGATGAAGAAGAAAGACAGAATGTCGAATATCGAATATCGAATATCGAATGTCGAA
>RPQK01000045.1 GCA_003819755.1 Acidobacteriota bacterium
CAGAAGTCAGAAGTCAGAAGTCAGAAGTCAGAAGTCAGAAGTCAGAAGAAAAACAGTTCTACGTTCCCATTCTGACTTCTGACTCCTGACTTCTGACTTCTGACTTCTGACTTCCGACTTCTGACTTCTGTTCTCCGATAACCGATCAGTATCCTTTTTCCTTGTCGACGACATTGAGCAGCGGCTCGCCGTTCGCGAATCGTCGCAGGTTCTCTTTGTACAGCTCCATGTACCGGCGATGTTCGCCGTCGGAACGCCCGGCTATGTGTGGCGTAATGATGACGTTTTCAAGTTTCCAGAGGGCATGACCCTTGGGCAGCGGTTCGGGATCGGTGACGTCGAGGCCCGCTCCTGCCAGGTGCTTGCTCCACAGCGCCTGGACCAACGCATCGGCGTCGTAGAGCTTGCCGCGTGAGACCGCAATGAAGAAAGAGTTCTTCTTCATAAGCCCGAACTGAGGGCCCTTGAACATCTTTTCGCTCATTTCCGTGTGCGGCGCCGCGATGAAGACCACGTCGGCCTCCGGGAGCACGGCATCCAGCCGATCGGGACGCACGCATTTCGTCATGAAAGGCAGATAGGGCATGTCGCGGACGTCAACGCCGATAACCTGCATGCCGAAGGCGTGGGCACGGACAGCTATCTGGGTTCCGATACCTCCCACTCCAACAACAACGGCCGTTCGCCCCTGAAGCTCGAGCGGCCGGTACTCCTGGGTCGGCCATTCCTGCTTCTCACGGCCGCTGATTGCGCGGGTGAGCTGCCGTGTGAGAGCCAACAACATGGCCATGGCATGGTCGGCAATCTCGGGTCCCTGGACAATCTTGGCGTTCGTCAGAGTGATTTCGCTGTTCTTGAGATCCGGCGTGAGGATACGCTCAACGCCCGCCACTCCCACCTGCACCCATTTCAGTTTCTTGGCGGTGCGGATCATTTCGGGGGTGACGCTCCCCAGCACCGCATCGGCGTCAGCCAGCTCATTCATCAGCTGGCCTTCAGCGGGAACGACGAGTGTCAAACCTGGAGCGGCGGCTTTCAACTCAGCGATCTCAGCCGGTCCAAAGGGCGAATACCAACTGCCTTTCGTGGTGATGACCACTTTCTTGTTCTCGGCCGACAGGCCGGTGACAAGGGAAAGCGCAAAAAAGACGACGAATAGCTTCCTCATTTGTATTTCCCTCCAAACGCATCTTTCATGGTCAGCGGTCAGCTGGCAGCGGTCAGCCTCAGTACATGGGCCGGTCTTTACTCGGGGCGGTCTTGCCGGCGGCTTCCAGAATGCTCTTCGAGCCGGCGGCCATCATGCCTAGTTCGCTCGACGCCTGGAAGAACTGAAAGCCTTGTTTGATCAACCCGGCAATCTGCTCGGGGCCGGCGGTTCGCCCAACCGCAACGCCGTGCTTTTTCCCGGCCGCGAGGACTTTTGCGATCGCCTCCCGAAGCTTTGGATCGTCCTGCCTTCCCTGTAAACCGAGTGAAAAGGACAGATCGTTTGGTCCTATGAAAAGAACGTCGACACCCTTGACCGATGCGATTTCCTCTATTCTCTCCACCGCCTGCGCCTGCTCGATAATCACGACAACGAGCACGTTCTCATCGGCAAAAGCCCGGTACCCTTCGGGTGCCGGCCAGCGAAGGGAGGCCAGCCCCGGCCCGAAACCGCGCAGCCCTAACGGCGGATAGTGGCAGGCCGCCACAGCCTGACGGGCGAGCTCGGGCGTGGAGGTGAAGGGAAAGATAACCCCCATGCTTCCTGCGTCCAACGCCCGTTTGGCTGTCCAGAGCTCGTTCACTGGGACGCGCGTGATCGGCATGCAGGCCGTTCCGTTCGTCGCAAGAATGATACTGCGAAGCGATTCGAGCGTGATACCGCTGTGCTCCATCTCGATCCAGATGAAGTCGAAACCCAGGCGGGCCGCCTGGAGAGCGACGTCGGGACTGGGAATCGTGACGGTCAGTCCGACGACCGGCTTTCCCTCGCGCAGCTGTTTCTTGACCGGGTTTTCCCAGTTCTGCTGGGCTTGGGCCAGCAAGGTGAAGCAGGTGAGCGTCAGGATCCAGCTGCTCAGTCGCGTGGCGTAAGTTGTCATGTATTTTCCCCCTGCTTTATACGGGGCAGCGGCAGGCCGCGGAAGGGTTATCGATTCTTAGCCTGTTTTGCTGCCACTCTCTTCTGGCGATCGCGGGTCGGGCTTTGGGAGGAAGGCTCGCGTTCCACTGTTACCGGGAGGTGGTTCGTGACAAACGCGACCACCCGTTCGTCGTACGCGTTCCATTCCGGTGTCTGGAGAACCGAGCGGCGGCTTCGAGGGAGGAGCACCAGTTGCTTTTCGCCGGGAGTCTCGTCATGCAGCTGTTTTGTCCAGTCGACGAAGGACGGGCTGTCGCGCCCCACTACGTAGAGTACTGCGCGACCCTGCAACGAGGCCGGTGTCACGTGCTCGTAAAACGCCAGCGGAGTCGTCATGTTCAAGGCGGCCGAAACCAGCCCGACAGAACCACCGAAGATCTTGCTTTGGAAGCCTATCCGTTTGGTGACGTGATAGTCGATGAAGTCATAGACCGAAGGGTAAGGGGAGTCGAGAACCAGGACTCTGATTCGGGGATCAATGAGCGCGGCCCGGAGCGCGGCGTGCGCTCCCAGCCCGACGCCCCATACCCCGACCCGGGTGCGGTCGACCGCACTAAGGACCAAGGCCGAATCGATTGTCGCGGCCAGGTCGGATCCTTCGAGCAAACCGAAGGAGGTCGGAACTGACGACCCTCCGGTGTGACCCCTGAGGGAAAGGATGAACAGGTTGTACCCCTGGTCGTGAAGACTGTTGGCGAGGTTCACGGTGGACATCCGGTTAAAACCGTAGTCATGGCACAGGAAGACGGCCGGAGCCCCGGGATTACCCGCTAGGAACCATGCAGATCCGCCTGAGTAAGGCGCCTGAACTTCTTTGTACTGAAGCAGTGAATAATCAACAGGATTCCCTTCAGTGGAGACTTCCGGGAAAATAATATGGTAGGAGATATATCCAACGACAGTGAGAAAGACGATGAGAAAGGCGATGACGGAAGGGAGTAAGACCCGAAGATAGGTCCTTAACTTCCTCCTGCCCGGCACTCGAGGCCCATGAGCCACAGCTGTTAATCCTCGTTCCTGTCGCACATCTTAAACTCATTATCGTCTCCGGTAAATTTGAAAATTCCGTTCGACGTTCGGCGTTCAGCGTTCACCGTTGACCGTTCGACGTTCACCATTGGCCGTCTCAACGTAACCAACAGGGCAACGAAGAATTGCCGAACGGTGAACCGAGAACGGTGACCGCTGAACGTCGACGGGCCTGCGTTCCTTGACGGGCGCGGTTTTCGGCCGGTATACTTGACAGCGCCAAATCATTTCAGATAACGAGGTTCTTGCCAGAATGAAGTCCTTTTCGCCGGGCGTCGCCTTGGTTGCGTGCTTGTTTTTCGTCACCGGGCTCCTTGCCCAGTCGTCCAGTTTCTTTCCACTTGAACAGGTCAAGCCGGGCCTGAAGGGGTACGGAAAAACCACCTTCGAGGGCAACCAGGTTGAGCGATTCGAGTTTGAGATTCTCGGCGTTCTCAAGAACGTCGGCGCCAAGCAGGATATGATCCTCGCCCGGCTCGCCGGGCCCAAACTGGATCGCACCGGCGTCTTTGCCGGCATGAGCGGCAGTCCAGTCTACATCGACGACAAGCTGGTCGGCGCGGTCGCCGCCGCGTTCCCCTTTTCCAAGGAGCCGATCGCCGGCATTACTCCTATTCAGCAGATGGTGGATATCTTCAAGGAACGGCCGGCAACGTCCGCCCCGTCCGTTGTCCATGCGGACCCGAGACAGTGGCTGAAGGCCTCCACGCACCTTGCAGACCTTCTTCCCGGCTCCTGGGCCGTCGCTTCGACCGGGAATGGGTTAGGCAATGCCTCGAGCCTGAGGCGCATTGCCACGCCTTTGAATCTCTCCGGCTTCTCTCCTCAGGTGATCGAGCAGTTTGCCCCGCAATTCAGGGCGCTTGGCCTTGAGCCGGTCAGCGGAATAGGAGGCATGGCCGCCGATCCGACGGATGACGGCCGACTGGAGCCCGGCTCCACCGTGGCGGTGCAGTTGGTGCGCGGCGACATGGATGTCAGTGCGACCGGCACGGTCACGCACGTAAGTGGCAACAGCGTCTATGCCTTCGGACACCCCTTCCTGAGTATCGGGTACACCGACCTGCCCATGAGCAAAGCCGCCGTGATTACCGTCATTCCCACGCTGATGGTCAGCATGAAAGTCGCGGCCACGACACAGTCTGTCGGAACCATCAGACAAGACCGGGCTACCGGGATCATGGGAGTGACCGGCGAAAAATCGAAGATGATCCCCGTCCACCTGAAGGTCAATACCAGCAGAAACGAAATCATCGAGTATGACTATGAGGTGGTTAACGACACCTTCTTGACTCCGTTTTTGATGGCGTTTACCGTGCAGAATGGCATTGTTGCGTCGGAGCGGGCGATCGGAGGGCAGACCCTGCAGCTGAAGTGCAGTATTACTGTCAAAGATCAGCCGGAAATCGTTTTTGAGAACAGCGTATCGGACCTGGCCAGTTCCACGACATTTGCCGCTCTGGCGGCCGCTTCCCCCGTTCATTTTCTGCTCAATAGCGGGTTTGAAAACCTCGTCATGGAGAAGATGAACATCGAGATCAGCGCGATCGAGCAAACCCGTGAAGCTATTTTGGAAAAGGTCTGGCACGACAAGTTGGAGGCTCGTCCGGGCGAAGAAGTGAACCTGACGGTCTTTCTTAGAAAACCAAACGGCGAACTGATGGCCGAAAAGTACCCGATCAAAATCCCCGAGGATATCGCCCCCGGACCTCTTAAACTGATGGTCGGCGACGGGACCTCCTTCGAGAAGAACGACGCGGACTCCGAACTGGAGTTCGTTCCGACCAGCCTCCAGCAGCTTGTAAGGGCTATCAACAATCTGAAGAAGAACGATCGCCTCTACATTCGGCTCTATCGCGACCAGCCGGGCGCCCTTATCGGAGGCGAAGCTCTGCCCGATCTCCCTCCATCCCTGTTGGCGCTTTATAGGTCGGAAAAGACTTCCGGCGACGTGAAGACCATCAACAAGGTTATTTACGTCGAACACGAGCTCTCGCCGACGAAATTCGTGCTCAATGGTCAGAAAGTCATAACAATCAACATTAAGAGCTAGTTACAGGTTACGGGTTGCGGGTTACGAGTTACCGGTTACCGTTTTCCGGGTCACCTGTTGCCAGACTGGAGACCGGAGAACTACCGACATGTGGTCGACCCTCGACCGGCAACCCGAAACCCGTAACCCGCAACTCGAAAACTCGTAACCCAACCATGAAAAGACTGACTCTACTCTGCTTCTTCGTCTGGACCTCTCACGCCGTTTTCGCAACCCAGCCAAATCACTGGACCGTTTCGACTCCCGACGAGTTTCTGGCAGGCGATCTCAAAGGAGTTTCGATAACCGGGGAAGGGGGCATAGTCCTGGCGCCGGCGCTTGAACAGGTTCTCGATACCCGTGAGGCGTTCATTCATTCGGTGGTAGCCGATCAGGCGGGAAACGTTTATGTCGCCACCGGCAATCAGGGCAGGATCTTCCGAGTAGGTGCGAACGGGCAGGGCGCCGAGTGGGCCAAGCTGGCAGAGGCGGGCGTCCATGCTCTCGCCCTCGATTCCGGCAATCGTCTCTACGCGGCGTCCTCGCCGGACGGCAAGGTCTACCGGTTCGACAACGGTCCGAATCCGCAGGTTTTCTTTGATCCTGCGGAGAAGTATATCTGGTCCCTGGCAGTAGACAATCAGAACAACGTGTTCGTCGGGACCGGACCAAAAGGCATTATCTACAAGGTCGACCCGCAGGGCAAATCCGAGGTTTTCTACGACAGCAAGGAGACGCACATCGTCACGCTGGAGTGGGCCGCTGACCGGACACTCCTGGCCGGCACCGCCCCCGGCGGGCTTATTTTCCGATTCTCCGCTGACGGGAAGCCTTTCGTTCTGCATGATTCGACGCTCAGTGAGATTAAAGCGATAGCGACCGATCGTTACGGCAACATTTACGCCGCCGCCCTTTCCGGAGCGCCTTCTATTAGCAGTAGTAGTACCTCTGACGCTGCTGATTCGCCTGCCAAGCCAAAGACACTCAGTGTGAACCAAAGCAAGGAAACGGAAGACGAGACTGTTGAGACCGGTGGAGAGAGCAAAGGCCCCAAAAAGACCGAAATCTATCGGATCGACAAGAACAACCGCGTGGAAATCATCTATAGCTCGAACGACGGGCTTACGTATGACGTGGTCGTGCGGCCCGACGGCAACGTGCTCGTGGCGACAAGCAATAAGGGACGGATCGTTTCCATCGATCCTCGGCGATTTCCAACGTACCTGGCGCAGACCACCGAGGAACAGGTCACGCAGTTGATCGAGCGGTCGGGAAGGCTCTACGCGGCCACAAGTAACCTCGGGAAGGTATTCCTGGTCGGCGGGAAATCTTCGGCGGCGGCCACGTACGAATCCAAAGTGTTCGACGCCGGTATGACGGCCAGCTGGGGTTCGATCCGCTGGCAGTCGAAGGGATCGGGCCAGGTCCCTGGGATTCGCATTTTTACGCGCTCGGGGAATACTTCGAACGCAGACCAGACCTGGACCAGTTGGGACGGACCTTACCCGGACGGCGGCAGCGCGCCGATCAAGAGCGCTCCGGCACGATTCATCCAATGGAAAGTGGAGTTCCCCGAAAAGTCAGGAGCCATCTCGCCCGGGCAGTCGGAAGGCATCGATATGGTGACCGTCTCCTATCTTCAACAGAATCTGGCGCCGCAGCTCAGCTCGCTGACCGTTCACTCGGCTGGTGTCGCTTTCGCGGAGTTTCCCGGCGCGGCGGCGGGCGGCGGCGTTTCCCCCGGCGGTCCGGACCGGTCGCACCTGGTGTCGCTGCCACGCGCCGTTCGAGAGATTGAGAAAACCCCAGTTTCGGCCCCTGCCCGGAAAATCTACTACCCGGGAGCGAGGAGCTTGTCCTGGACGGCCAGCGATCCGAACCAGGATGACCTGGTCTACGCGCTGTCGATCCGCCGGCAGGGAGAGCAGAAATGGGTGGTGCTGAAAGAAGACCTGACCGAGACTCATCACACCATTGACGGGGCGAGCCTCCCAAGTGGCGTGTACTTCGCGAAGGTGACTGCGTCCGACCGCCTGTCCAATCCCACCGGCCAGGCCCTCGAGACGGAGCTCTTCAGTAAGGCTTTCGTCATTGCCAATGACCTGCCTTTAGTGGAAATCAGTCCGGCTCAGATCCAGGGTCGGGCGGCGAACCTGCAATTCAGCTGCAAGAGCAACGCGAGCACCATCCATCAGGCGGAGTATTCGGTCGACGGTCGAGAATGGAACATTGTCTTCCCGTCCGACGGAATCGCGGACACCGAAACCGAGCAGTACACCCTCAAGCTGGACAATCTGTCAGCCGGAGAACACCAGGTCTGGATCCGGGTAGTGGATTCGGTGGGAAACATCTCAACGGGGAAAACCAACGTGTCGGTCCAATAAGAGGGGCAAAGGGGCAAAGGGGCAAAGGGGCAAAGGGAAAAAGGAACAAAGGAACAAAGGGGCAAAGGGGCAAAGGGGCAAAGGGAAAAGCAGGAAAGGATCTGTACTCCCCTGCTTTTCCCTTTGCCCCTTTGCCCCTTTGCCCCTTTGCCCCTGCTTTTTACAAATCCGGGTGATCGCTATAGACGTCGATCTTCTGGAAAGAGTAAATCACCAGCGGATTTCGAATATCCTGCGCGCTCTGGAACTGGGTGCTGCGAAGTGAATCATCCACGGCCGCCAGCAGATTCTGGTTCTTCGGATACTCCAGCACGTGGTCGATCTCAGCATGTCCAGCCGGGGTGATTTGGGCGACGAGCGAGAGAGAATCCTCATACGGGATCTTCCAGGCGGCGCTCCAGATCTCGTCGATGTCGGCGTAGGTGTGCCGTGCCTCAACCTCGGTCATCAGGGGCTCGGCGAACACGCTGGACGGCATCCGGCGCATCTCGAAAGCAGGGTAGGTCCAGTCCTGAAACGGGACCAGCGGGAACTGCATCAGGATCATCACGAAGAACCCGACCGTCACCGGAACGGCCGAGAGCTTCGAATACAAGATCTGACGGTCAAGATCACGCCAGAAAGTGCGAAAAGTGTCCCATTGCTCGTACAGGAACGTCGGCCAACCGTAGCCGGCCTTGACCTTAACCTGCGTCCAAATATGTTCCTGGGCGGCAACAGGCAGGTGTTCCCTGACCGCAAGCGACTGTTTTATCCAATTCAAGCCTTCCCAGGCTTCTCGGCAGTCGTTGCACTCCCCCAAGTGCTCCTCTAGGACCGTCGCCTGGTTGGCTGCCAGTTCGCCATCAAGGTAGTCGTGAATTCTGTTGCGGGTCTCCTTACAGGTCATAACGCCGCTCCTTCACGGTAAGGCTTCAGTCGATCCTTCAAACGTTCGCGTCCGCGTGCAATCCGCGATTTGACCGTCCCAATTTCAGCGTCGAGGATCTCGGCGATCTCTTCGTAGGACAGTCCCTGAACGTCACGCAAGACCACGGCGGCCCGTTGATCGAACGGAAGTTCGTCGAGCGCCGCTTGTAGCGCTTTGTGGATCTCCGCCGCATACACCGCGCGATCAGGCCATGGTTGATCGCTTGCTGGATCCGGCACAAAATGGCCCTCTTCCTTCGGCTTCACGCTCAACGATTCCGTCTGGTTGAGGAAGCGTCTCCGCCACCACCGGTTTCGGTTGGCTGCCTGGTTTAGGGTCACGCGGTATAACCAGGTCTTAAGAGTGCAGTCACCGCGAAAATGATGGATCTTGCGGAATAGAGTCAGAAAGACTTCTTGGGTAATATCCAGGGCTTCGGTCTTATCGGAGAGCAGCTTCACCGACAAGGTATAGACGAGGTCCTTGTACAGCTGAAAGACTTCCGAGAAGGCCTGCTCATCGTGCTCGCGCAGACGCACAACCAGGTCTTCGGCTTCGTGAAGACCGATTCGTGAGCCAACTGAACCCGTGAGCTCTCCCATGGGAACCCCCTTTACAGGCTCTATTATACGTCCGTCCGATTCTATTAGACTCCGGGAGGCGGGAAAAAGTTCCGGCGACGATTGTGGAGGAGTCGGTTAAGGGGGGAGGACGCGACCGTCGTCCTCCCCCTTAACCGTTGACCTTTCGAAGTCTAGCCTATTCGCATCTGACCGTTCACATCGAAGCGGATGTTGACAGAGACTGAATTACCGGACTCTTTCCCAATATTGAGGCCCGTCCGAAGGCCGAACTTGGGAAGCGCGATGACATAGTTCCCTGGCGGCACTGTGGCGCTGGCGATCCCGGTGCGCTGCTGAAAACCGACCGGGGAACTGGAATACGACTTGCCACTTCCCTGCTCGGTTAAGGTGAACGTCAGATTCGCAAACCGGTAAATATCGGTTTTCGAACCGGGGTCCTTGGAGATACGGATCGTAATCTGGCGGGGCGCCAGGGCAAGTTTTTGCAAGTCCTCACGATGCTTGAAGCGCCCGATCACTTTGTCGTAGTGTCCCGCCTCGTGCTCCGCAAAAACCTTCTGGTACTCGCCCTTCTTCTCGTCGATGATTTTGTTGACCAGCTCGAGGAGTTGTTCCTCGCCCTTGCGAGCTGCCACAGCCGTGTCAATCGTCCCCAAATTTCCCGGCCGGATTTCAATTTGACTTACGCCGGGCATGGTGTCGAGGGAATACGCGGCGAGGTATTTATCCTCGAGGACACCGTATACTTCTCCCCGCCGTAAAGCCAGGATCGCTTCATCCAAGGAGTCGTACGGGGTGAGCTGCGCGCCGGGGTACTTCTCCTTCGCGAAGTCCTCCATCGCTGATCCGCCCCGGACCCCGATTTTCGAGCCGCTGATCTGACTTGGCTGCAGAATCTTGACGGTCGGGCTCATCACCAGCACCACCTCGGCGGTGTAATACGCCTTGGAAAAGTCGAACTCTTCCTGACGGGCCTTCGTGATCCCGGCGCCCAACGCGAGGTCAGCCTCTTCAGCCTTGAGAGCGGGCAGGAGATTCTCGCTCTTTCGCTCCACCCAGACCGGCTGGATCTTCCGAGTACTCTCGCCGGGCTCGAGCCATTCTGCATTCATCCTTTCGACGATGGCCTGGCCGAGCGTGGAATCCGGCCCGATCCGTTCCGTGTCCTTCGGGTAGAAGCGCGGCGGTTGGAAAGGAAAGACTCCAATCTTGGCCATCTTCTCCCTCTTGATCTTGGCGACCGTCGGGGAAGTTGGGTTACAGGAAGTCAGACCAACAGCAGTAAACAGCAGGAGGACAGACAGGGAGACGAGCTTTCTGAGCATTTTCCGACACCTCTAAAAGACGAGCAATATACCAGAAGCCGCGCGGGGCCACAACGGAACTTCGGAAGGATGAAGGATGAAGGGTGAAGACAACACGCTGAGTGCCCTTCTTCATCCTTCATCCTTCATCCTTCATCCTTAGAGGCCGGTACGGCCTGGTTGGTTGCCCTCTTGGTGAAAACTACCGATAGTAAGGGGTTTGCCCCGTTCCGTGGTCGGTAGTGTCAATCACCTCTTCAATCTCGGGGATGGCCTCCTTGATTCGCGCTTCGACACCATGCTTGAGCGTCACGTCCACCATTCCGCATCCGTGGCAACCGCCGCCAAAGGCCAGATACACCTTGTTGTCCCGGACGTCAACCAATCTGATCATTCCGCCGTGGGAGGCGACCGCCGGGTTAAGCTCGGTGTCGAGAAGGGCCTGGACCCGCTCGACCAGCGGTCCGCTCAAATCCTGCCTGGCTCCTTCGCCGAAACCAGGGGCCGGAGGACGGTTCGGGTTATCGATCCGAAATCCGCTCTGGACCGCTCCGTTTTCAAAGTCAATGGAAGCCCCTTCCAGGTTCTTGGCGCTCTCCGGGTCCAGCACGACTTCGAATCCTCCGACATCGATGACCTGATCCTCGCCTGTCTTTTCATCGGGACCGATCAAACGCATGCCGTAGTTGAAGTCCGGCCCATGGCCCGGATGCGCTTCCATCCGCAGCAGAATCCGTTCATCCTGCTGTTCCTGGATTGCAGCCAGTATCTGGCCTTTTGCTTCCTCGGTAAACGTCACCATTTATCCTCCAGATTTTCAAAATGCTGCCAAAGCTGTGTCGAATTGTAGCAGCTTTCGCAACGCCAGTGTACATTTCAGAGAACGGATCAGTTCCGGCGAAAAGCCGGAACCTCGCCAGCCGTGAACCATCGTTCTCGCTTGACGGTTTGCTTCTCAAAAAGGATACTGTGCGCCATCCGTTGCTCAAGACGGGCCGTTATAGCCGACGCTCGCACGAAATGACGAGAATTGAGACAGTGATAATCGTGTGACCGGTTGGGTTTGAAAGGAACACGTCGTATGCCTCGAAACACGAGAAAGACTTTATGGAAGTCAATCGACAGCGTCTTGTGTTTTACCGCTCGAGTGGCTTTTAACTTTATCCAATTTTTTAATAGGTATCGCCCCGCTCCGGCCTTCACCCCGAAGTGGTCCGATCGGCCGCTGCTCAAGTCCTGGGAAAAGAGCAAGATCCAGCTTGGTTGGCCCCGCAAGGTAACCTCGCTTTGCCCACAGTGCACTGTCGAGGCCCGGGAAAAGATTCTCAGGAACGAGGCGGACTATCGCCTCTTCAGTGAGCAGAAGGCGGGCGAGATCCCAGCCACCATCGTTGAGCGGGACGGCCAGATCTGGATGGTCAAAGAGTGCCCCAAGCACGGGAAATTCGAAGATATCATGTCAATCGATGCGAATTTCACCCGCTGGGTTGAGTCAAATTTTCCCGGCTGTGACCTGCGCGCGCACAACGATTCCAAACTGCACTGGCATGGAACGGCCGCCATCACACACGGTCGCGGGGGTGTTCTGACCGTCGACCTGACCAATCGCTGCAACATGATGTGCGACCCTTGCTTCACGGACGCAAACCAGGTGGGTTTTGTACATGAGCCGTGTTGGGAGGACACCAAGAAGGTCCTCGAAGACGCCATGAGCATCAAGCCCCGGCGTCAGATGTCGGTCCAATTCTCAGGCGGAGAACCGACCCTCAGCCCGAATTTCATCCGTGCCATCAAGTATGCCCGAAAGCTCGGTTTCAATAGCGTCCAGTGCGCCACGAATGGAATCCGATTTGCGCAGGACATTGCTTTCGCCCGCAAAGCGGCGGAGGCCGGCTTGCGCTACGCTTACCTGCAGTTTGACGGTGTTGGGAACGACGCGAACAGCCACCGCCACATTAAGAACCTGTTTGATGTAAAACTCCGGGCTATCGAGAACATGCACGAGGCGGGGATAGAAATCGTTTTGGTTATCACCCTCGTTAACGGCGTGAACAATGACCAGGTTGGGCCCATCATCCGGTTCGCAATCGACAACCCGAAGAAGATCGCCTTCTGTTCGTTTCAGCCGGTCTCCTTTACCGGCCGCGATGAAACGGTCACCCCGGAGCGGCGGCTGCGGCAACGCTATACGCTTTCTCATCTGGCGAATGACGTCAAAAGCCAGGTGGGGATTACCGAGCCATGCCGCGACTGGTTTCCCCTCTCGCTGTTCAGCACATTTTCGGATTTCGCGGACCTGGCACACGGGCCGAACGCAGACTGGGGCCAGGTGACCTGCAGCTGCCACCCGAACTGCGGCGTCGGAACGGCGCTGATGATCGACAAAGAAACCCGGGAAGCGGTGCCGGTGCCGCGTTTCCTTGATATTCCGGGGCTCATCGAGGACGTGAAGAAGGTCACCGATGCCGGCCGGGGGAAGTGGTTCTCCAACCTCATGATGGGTCTGGCCCTTATGAAGTGCTATCACCCCTTCAGAAGCCCCTCCCGGCTGACTCTGATCGACATCCTTAAGAAATTCGACAAGAGCTTCGGTTTGACCGGCAAATTCTATGGCGTTGGGAAGGTGCGCCGGGATGACCCATGGAATTTTCTGTTTATTGCCGGGATGTGGTTCCAGGATCTTTTCAACTATGATTTCAGCCGGACGCAACTGTGCGCTATCCCGTACGGTACCCAGGAAGGCGAAATCTCCTTCTGCGCCTACAACACAGGACCCGGCTGGAGGAATATTGTCGAGCACATGCACCGCAATGCGACCGTGGCGGACTGGTACCAGCAGCATGGCCGTCATGAGATTCACGCGGGCGAAAAGCAACTGATGCTCGACACTTACCAGCACTCGTTGCGAATCCGAGCCGAAGACGCGAGTCGAGTCCGGGTCAAAACCGCTTTGCCTCAAACCGCGCGCGATGAAAAACTCCTGCGCAAGAGAGCCGCAAGCCAGGCGGAACAGGTCAGAGAGCAGTACGACCAGTCAGTCGCCGAGCAGAAGAAGACCAAGCTCGTGCAGCTGAGCTAGAAAGGCAGGGACGAAGGGGCGAAGGGGCAAAGCTAGGGGCGAAGGATCGAAGGGGCGAAGGGGCGAAGGGAAAAGCCGGGACGAAACTCATTCCTCGTCTTTCCCTTCTCCCCTTCTCCCCTCCGCCCCTTCTCCCCTTCGCCCCTAGCTTCTGCCCCTTCTCCCCTTCGCCCCTGCTTTCTGCTAGCCTAGGGTCAAAGGAGTACCCCCATGACCCGACTGGCAGAAAAGAGTTGTGTCCCGTGCCGCGGCGGAGTCCCGCCTCTGACTCCTGAACAGATCCAGCCGCTCGCCGCTCAGGTCAACAACTGGGATGTGGTCGGCAACCATCACATTCAGAAGCGTTTCAAATTCCCGGATTTCGTTGCGGCGCTCGATTTTGTGAACCAGATAGGCGATATCGCCGAGCGCGAGGATCACCATCCCGACATCGAGTTGAGCTGGGGAAAAGTGATGATGACAATCTGGACTCACAAGATCGATGGCTTGACCGAAAGCGACTTCGTTCTGGCGGCCAAGATCGACGAGGTGTACCGCGAGGCGGAGCAGAGCGTCGAAAAGGCCTAAACCAGCAGGCTCGGTGAAGTCGATTTGGCGAGATCAGGCCGGCTGCGAGCGATAAAACGCAGGTAGCTCTCCTGGTCTGACGCAACAATATGGTAATCGATGTCGGCCAGTAAGACCTCGAGGCAGTTGACGATCTCCCCGGTTTTGAGAAACCTCTGGTTCTGCTTGAGTTCCCGGTGTTCTTCGAGAAAGGTCTTCACATCGCGTCCCAGGGTGTTGACGATCGGGTCCGTGGCCGTGTGCTCGTAGATCAGACCGTGCTGCTCCGTTTGGTAAGTTTTCAGAAGTAAGGCGACCGATTCACGGACCTGTTCATCGCGCAGCGAACGGAGTCCCCTTGCAAACCGGATTATCGCCTCCTCGAGGCCGCTCATGATCTCCGGGTAGTTGGCATGAACGTCGTAGTACTTCCGACGAAGGAGCGGATCTTCTTCGTGCTGCAGCGCACCCACACGTTTCTTTAGGAGCTGATACGAAAGGCCGGAGCTCAGGTACTGGCAGTCCTCCGGGCACGCTATTTCGAGAACTCTTTTTTCACCACAGCAGGTCGGGCAGATCTGACCTTTCTTCGCCGGGCAAAATCGCTTTCCTTTGACTTTCTCACAGACGACGCACTTCATGTTCGGACGATCTTACTATTTCCTATGGAAGTGAAACAACCGCCTGGGGGAAGGGAGGTGTGAAGGGGCAAAGGGGCAAAGGGAAAGCAGAATTTGGTTCGTCCTGCCTTTCCCTTTGCCCCTTTGCTCCTTTGCTCCCTTGCCCCTTGGGGAACGTTATAATGGACTCAATGCCTAAACGTTTTTTCACCCTTGAGGAGGCTCGCGAAGCCCTCCCCCGGATCAGGGAACTGATGCAGCAGATGGTCACGATGGTCGTTGACCTGGAAGAGGCCAAACAACATGTCAAAGTGCTCGCCGAGAAAGGCGAGATGAATACGGGCAGCGCTATCGGGACCCTGTACATTGAAGGACTTGCGGCGATAAGCGATCATGTTGCGGCTATCCAGGAGACGGGATGCATCGTGAAGAGCATCGACGAGGGCTTGGTCGACTTCCCGCATATCAGGGAAGGCCGCGAGGTCTATCTCTGCTGGAAACACGGAGAGCCGGACATAAGATACTGGCACGAGGTGGATGCGGGGTTTGCGGGGCGCACTCCCCTGGATCACGATGGTTCCTCCTAGACGAGGTTGCAGATGCTAAAAGCTCACAGATTGCTGATTGTTCCAGTCGCGGTGTTTCTGCTGATCCCGGCCTGCTCGCGCAAAGATGAGACGGCTCCCCAGGCGGCGGCCGGAGGGGGATTTAACCCCGGTAAGACCGCCGACCTGAGTTATCAGGCGCCGGCCGAGTGGGTCCCCGAAACTCCCTCTTCCCGCATGCGCCGTGCTCAGTATCGGCTGCCGCGCACCGGATCAGACGCTGAAGACGCCGAAATGGTTGTCTTTTACTTCCCCGGTCAGGGGGGTTCGGTTCAACGCAATATCGACCGCTGGATCGGGATGTTCACGAGGGCGGACGGAACCTCGGCGTCTGAAGCGGCCAAGACGGACAAAAAGACCGTCAACGGACTGGAAGTAACGACGGTCGACGTGGAAGGTGTCTATACCAACACCGGTATGGGCCCAATGTCAGGAGCGGCCGCCCCGAAACCCAACTATCGGATGTTGGCCGCGATTGTCGAGACCCCCGGAGGCCCCTGGTTTTTCAAGCTGACAGGCCCGAAGGAGACTGTCGGCAAGTGGAAGCCAAGTTTCGACCAGTTCGTGCAGACGATCAAGCCGTCGTAGATTGGACGGACCATCAAGGACTGACACCGACCATGCTTGATTTGGGCGGTCCGTGTCAGTCCTTGTTCGTCCTCGTTCGTCCGTGTTCGTCCACCAGGCGCGGGCAGGGTTGTCCTGCGTTGTCTGTGCACAGCGCCGCCGGCGCCTCGACCCCCAGATCCCTCAGCATTTCGGCAACCTCGCACAATGGCAACCCGACCACGTTGGTGTAGCATCCCTCGATGCCTGCGACCAGCTTCCCTCCGAGACCCTGAATCGCGTAGCTGCCGGCCTTATCAAGCGGCTCCCCGGAGGCGATGTACTCTTCGATCGCGTTCCTCGAATAGTCTGCCATCCGAACCCGCGTTTCGACGTGTCTCAGCGCCGTCTGTCCCTCCCGGGATTCCGTGACGGCCAGGCCCGTTATCACGAGATGCCAGCGGTTTCTGATGAGCGCCAGCATGCGCCGGGCGTCGTCGGTGTCGTTGGGTTTTCCCAGGATTTCCGATCCGACGACGACCACGGTGTCCGCGCCCAGAACCACGCCGTCCGGGTACCGAGCGGCAACCGCCTCCGCTTTCCGGCGAGCCAGCTCGAGAGCGAAGTCCGCAGGCGAGCGGTGGTCGACTGTGTCTTCTGGAACGCCGCTGTTCTCGACTACAAAGTCCAGGCCCAGACTGCCCAGGAGCTCCCGGCGTCGGGGTGAGGCTGAAGCCAGCACAAGTTGCTTTTTCATGTCGCCGCCAAAAGTCCCGCTCGGACGCTTCCATTCTCTCATTACACGCCGCTCCCATATAATGGCTTGCTCATGAACCGTGATATCCGTGTGGAAGGTATACCGGACTTCATCCCGGAAAAGGCGGCCGAAGCGTGCGTAGCCCGGTTGAAAGAAGCCGTAAACGAGCTTCTGAATTTCACCGGCCTGGAGGATCTGAACGTTCTTGTGGGGACACCGCCCAGGCAACGCGCTCAAAAGACGGGTAGAAGCAAGACTGGAAGTGCCGTGCAGGGGCGCTCTGACGATGAGCTCAGCCTCCAGGAACGAGCGGCGCAATACGCCTCACGCTCTCCCCTGTTCGATTTTGATTTCCTGGTTCTGCCCGATGATGTCCGGGAAACACTCCTGTCTGCCATCGATCTGGTTCGCCTCGAACAGAAAGTCTTCGAAGAGTGGAATCTTCGCAAGATCGAACCTTTCCCACGGACGGCTCTCAATTTCTACGGCCCCCCCGGGACTGGCAAGACCCTGGCGGCTCATGCCCTCGCCAGTCACATCGGGCACCCGATACTCACGGCCAGCTATGCGCAGGTGGAAAGCAAGTTCCTCGGGGATGGGCCGAAAAACATCGAGGCCCTGTTTTATGCGGCGGAACGGGACAATGCCGTGCTTTTCGTGGACGAGGCGGATTCGCTCCTTTCCAAGCGCCTCACCAACGTCACTCAGGGCTCTGAACTGGCCGTCAACTCCATGCGCAGCCAGTTGCTGGTCAGCCTGGAACACTTCCACGGCGTGGTCATTTTCTCCACCAATCTGATTGAGAATTACGACCGAGCCTTTGAGACCCGGATGCGTCATATCCTGTTCGCCATGCCCGACGAGTCTTCCCGCCGCAAAATCTGGGAAAGACACTTGCCGATGGAATTGCCGGGTTCTCAGGAGGTGGATCTCGATGAGCTCGCCAGCCTTGATGGCGTATGTGGCCGGGACATCAAAAACGCGGTAATTGACGCCGCCCTGAGAGCGGCCCGTGGCGGCAAGGAGTCAATCGATCAGGCCGATCTCGTAAAAGCGGTGGAGCGGCTGAAGGACTCGCGTCCGGGGGAGGGGAATTGATTTATTGATGACTGTTGATTGTTGATTGATTTTGACCAACGCGGCAGCCGGGCCGTTCAATCAACAATCAACAATCATAAATCATCAATTCTTCTTGGGTTCCGGCGGCTGTGTCTGTGGCTGCGCCTGCTGCTGTTTCTGCTGTTCCTCCTTCTGGACAGAACGGCTGTAGGACTTGAAGAGGACATTGATCACGTAGTAATCGAGGCGTCCGTAAAGGTCCTCCTTCATCAGTTTGAACTCTCCGACGGCCTTGGCCTCGTAGACTTTCACCTGGGCCCACTTCTTCTTCACCTGGTCGCTGAATCGGTCGGCATTTTCCGCCACGCTTGAGGGAGACAGGTCCGAATATCCCATTGTCGAGATCGTCGGCCCGAACATGCTGACAACCATGAGGATGAAAACCAGCATTATTCCCGAGGCGAAAGCGTATCGTTGTGTGAGGAAAGGCCGGATGGTGGGCATGATCATGTCGCCCATGAACGAACGCTTCTTGGGGGTTCCCGAAGTGCTCTCCAGAATCCTCTCGACCAGGCCCGGCGGAAGCGAAATCTGGGGGACTTCGTTGAGTTTCCGCCGCAGATGCTCCACCTCCTGGATCAGGCTTGAGCAGCCGGCACACTCTTTCAGGTGTTCGGTCATGGCTTCTTTCAGACGTGGATCAAGCGCTTGATCCATATAGTCTGTTAGTCTTGACTCGAACTTAGAACAGTTCACGCAGGCTACCCCTGTTTTTTCCGGTGGAGACCCGCCCCAGATTATAGACTCAAGATCGGCGAACTTGAAAAAGTTCTACCGGCCGTCGGGGCCACTCTTGTTTGGACCTCTCTTCATTCTACGGAGTTGGGTGGGATTTGGTTCGGAGGGTAGGCCTTCACCACAAAGTCACAAAAAGGCGGACACAAAAAAGCGTTTCACTAAAAAGCACGACCCCGGTGGCTGGGCCGGGGTCGTGCTTTTTAGTGAAACGCTTTTTTGTGTCCGCCTTTTTGTGACTTTGTGGTGAAGGCCTACCCCACCATCTCGACCAGCGCGCCGTGGATGCGGCCGTTGCTGGCGATGATGGCGGGGTCGTAGAAGGTGCAAGGCCCGCCCTTGATGTTGGTCACGCAACCGCCGGCCTCCTCGATCATGAGTTTTCCGGCGGCAACATCCCAGGGATGAAGCGTCAATTCCCAGAAACCATCAAATCGCCCGCACGCGACATAGCAGAGATCCAGGGCGGCGCTTCCATCCCGGCGGACAGCCTGAGCGGTCAGGCAAGCCTTGTTAAATAAATCCAGGTTCCTCTTGACGTGGTCCCTGTCGTACGAGAAGCCCGTGCACAGGAGGCTGTCGATGAGGCTGGTCGCCGCCGAGACTCGAATGCGATCGCCGTTTAGAAAGGAGCACTTGCCTTGATGGGCCGTAAACATCTCCTAGGAAATAGGAATGAAGACGACAC
>RPQK01000046.1 GCA_003819755.1 Acidobacteriota bacterium
CCGTTACCACATCAAACGATTGGAGGATCTGGGATACACCGTACAAGTCACGGATAATCAAGACAAACAAGCCGCGTAACCCACGCTTGTGCCGAGGCGCACGGGGCTTTATTTTCGCAACAGAGCCGGGCATGGCCACCGCACTCCAAAAGGATGGCGGGGTCCTTTTTCAACACCTCGGAACGAGCTTGCGGGCCGCTCCGTGCGCGGCTCTCAAAGGCCCGCCCAGATCTCTTCTCGCCGGATTGACCGCCCTTTCCGCCTCCTTGTTCATCCCCCCTTTCCCCTGTAAGATTGGGAATAGCGCGAGCAGAAACGGCTCTAAACGAAGTTGCCCGTCCCTCCTGAGTGCTAAGTGGAGTATGAGTTTCCTACAGCTTCTGCCTCCTGGTGATGCGGGGCAGCCATGGTCCGAGATTCGGACGAGTGTTCCGACCCGAAGAGTTTTTATTTCCTTGATGTTCATCGCCAGCGTTTTCTTGGCGCTGCACCTTATCAGCCAGTACCTGCTGTACTTCGCGGGAATCGACTCGTCTCTCTTCAGGCTGATCGTCGGAGCGCTCGATCTAAACAACGAGTCGACCGTTTCGACCTGGTATTCCTCGGCCACGCTGCTAGTCTGCGGTATGGGGTTTGCCCTAGTCGCCCTGGCCGGATACCAGGCGCATTCTCGCCTGGCGCATTACTGGTCGGCCCTCAGCCTGTTGGCCTTCCTCTTTTCCGCGGACGAGGTCGCGCAACTCCATGAGAAACTCAACGGACCCGTGCGAATGCTGGTCGACATGGGGAGTTTGTTCGCCATAGCCTGGGTTCTCCCCGGCGTCGCTTTCCTGGTTTTTCTGCTCATCTCGTTCCGACGCTTCTTCGGCTCTCTTCCGAGGAGTACGCGGTTTAGCTTCGCCCTTGGCACTGCTGTGTTCTTTGCCGGGTGCCTGGGCGTTGAGATGCTGGGAGGCGAATACAGCGAAGCTTACGGTCGAGACAATTTCGGTTACAAAGTCATCGCAGGCTTTGAGGAGTATTTGGAGATGGCGGGGGTGGCCATCCTGCTTCGCGCGATGCTTGCGCATATGAACAAGCATGTGAGTTGGAAGCTTCGCCATCAGGAACCGGTCGTAACCATGGTTCACGACGCCGAACCTTCGCAACCGGCGTGGATTGCAGCCAAGCACAGGTTGGCTAAATGAAGAACACTCTTATCTACCTCGCCTCCAACCGCAAGGGTGACGAGCTCTTCAAAGAATTAAGCAAACGTTTTGATCGCAAGCACTATCTCTTCGCGGGGTACGGTTCGCTCCCTTTCGCAAGCCGAATGGTGATACGCGCGCTCACGAATACGGGACTGCCGCTCAAGGACTGCCCTCGCCTCGACTATCGTTTTCGTGTCGCGATCGCTGCTCGGGTGAAAGCCGAGGTGGACGGAATCGTGAAAAACACCGGGATCCGGCAGGCCCATGTTATTTGCTGGCATGGCTTGTTCCCGCTGACCGCCGATTGGCGACGTTTCGGGTGCCTCTCGGCTATCAGTGACGTTCCCATGACAGACGCTTATTTCAGTCATTTTCGTGTCAACAGTCAGCCCGCCCGGACAATGAGACTGCGACTCCGAGAGACAATGCTGGAGAACTGCGAGAATTTCTTCACGCATTCCGAATGGGCGGCCGAGGCGAACAAGGCATTGCATCCCGCGTATTCAGACCAGATCTGCCGGATCGGTTGGGGCTCCGACATGCCCCTGGTTTCCCGGGAAGAAGCTTTACGCCCCCGTGACAGTCTGCAGGTATTGTGCGTCGGGAATGACTATTTTCGCAAAGGGGTCGATTTCTACGACCAGGTTGCAGGGCGTATGAAGGATCGCATACCTGGGTTGGAGTGCCTGATGGTGGGAGAACCCGGAAGCAGCCTCCCGGCCCGCAAGCTGCGGAACTTGAAGGTGCTCGGTCGCCTGCCTCGTCCTGAACTGGCGGCGCTTTTGAGGAACGCGAGCCTCTTTGCCCTGTTCTCTCGATTCGAACCAGCCGGGCACGTCACCGTGGAAGCGATGACCTACGGCGTCCCGGTGATCTGCTCCAACGAAGGTGGGATTGCGGAACCGGTGGTCAATGCCCTGACCGGTTTCGTGTGCCCGTCCTTCTCGATCGATTTCGCGGTCGACAAAGCTTGTTCTTTACTGCAGGATCCGTTCAAGCTGGCCCGCTTCCGGGAACAGGCCTACGACCATGCCACCGGTTCCTGGCTTTGGAGCCATGTGGCCGACCGAATCATGAGGAGACTGGTCTGCAACGGGGAAGAGGTCTTCAGCCGCTGAGGCAAATGGTACAACAGGTCGCCGCTTCGGTATTCTGCGGTTTTTCAACCCACCTGGAGTCGGGAGCACCCGGGCTCCAGCCAACCGCAGAACCGGTGTGCTCCCCTTCCTCACGGGCTCGAGGTGCCCTTTACTATTTGCGCCTACTCTCCTTTTCCACCAACGTCTTCACGATCTCCTCAAGAGCTTTGATGCGGGACTCTTGGCCGGCTGTTCTCGCTCTTAACCCGGCGGCCTCCAGCTCTAAAGCAGTCGTCTCTGCTCTCAGAGCGCCCGCCTCTTCTCTTTGCCGCTCAATGACATTTGCCTGCTCGACTGTGTAGAGGGTCAGTTCCTCTATCTTCTCCAGCAGCTTCATCTGGAACTCACCCAAGTTGACGCCGTTGTCTTGGATCTCGCTTGCCTTTGGAATATTAGGCAGGTGCTTCTCGGTCTTGACGTATTGTCCCAGCTGCCGCAAGGGCATGAGCCGGTAGTCTGATTCGAAGACGTAGTCGGGAACGGAGGAGGCTGGCTGGCCGTAGGAGATTGATCCCCTGATCCGCACGCTTCCGGCAACGTCAAGAAGGGCCGTAGGCGTGCTGGTGCCGATACCGACGTTCCCCGTATTGAGGATAACCATGCGTTCTGTCGTTAAATCCCTGTCCACGAAGGCAAATCGGCCGTTCTGGTTAGCATCGGCTGCAGCGAAGACCAGCGCCCCGTATTCCGGCGTCGTTCCATTCACATAGGCTCGAAACTGCACCTTACCCAAATAATCGCCGGGGAGGATGTTCGACGGAGAGATATTGGTTCCTCGTGCCCGCTCAAAAAGAAAGGCCGGCGCATGGGATGAGCTGACAGCACTGTAGCGCCGGAACTTCCCCAGCGCCTGGCTGCCCTCGACCACCAGTTGACGGTCGGGACTCGGCGTTCCGATGCCCACGAACGTCTCGGCGGTCGCTCCGTTGATCCCCATCACGCCGCCCAGGATCAGGCTATTCGATCGGCTGACGTAGGATCGGTACCCTATAGCGGTTACATTGGTCACCGGGTTGATTGCCGGGCTGGAGCCGGGGTCGAGTTCGGCGTAGGCGCCGATAAAAGTGTTGTTGCTCTCTTCAGTGTTAAGCTGCCCTGACCGAGCACCGACAAAGGTGTTGGTAGATCCCATGTTATTACCGGCGCCCGCCGAGGCTCCGAAGGCCGAGTTCTCGTTCCCGCTGATATTAGAATCGCCGGCAAAATGACCGAAGAAGGAATTCGACTGGCCGGTTGTGTTTGCGGCGCCCGCCGAACGGCCGAATGCCGAGTTGTAATAGCCCGTGTTGTTAAGGCGGCCGGCATGATAACCGAAGAACGAGTTGCTCGCGCCAGTCGTATTCGAAAAGCCGGCATCTCCACCGAAGAAGGAGTTGTTATTATCTCCTGCGTTTGAGGCTCCCGCCCCGGTACCGAAGAAGTTGTTTCCGTAGCCTTCTGACGAAAGCGGCTGGACGCCGCCGAAGCCCCCGATGATCGACAATGGCCGGCCATTCACCAAGAATCCTTTCGTCGCCTCGATGTAACCGTCGACCGTAAGAGTGGAGTTCGGCTGGACCGTGTTGATCCCCATTCGACCTTCGGCATCAACCAGCCACCTGACCTTTCCTGCCGTCTCGTCAAAAAGGCCAAGCGAACCGTCACCTCCCTGGTAGCTCCTTAGGAAGTACTCGCGTCCACCGGCATGGGTGTCCTCCAGCGCGAGGCTGGGAACCGCCCCCTTAAGATGTAGTTGAGCCCCGGGTACGGTGGTACCGATTCCCAGGCGTCCCTGGCCGTCCACGTACAGACTGTTATACGGAGCCGTTTCTTCTACCACGAGAGGTTGCTGCTGCGGTGTCCCTTCCCCGGTGACCCTTCCTCCCTGAAGCCGGAACCACCCCGACTGCACTTGGCGCGCGCTCGCGTCGCCTGCGGCCTCCCATCCCGCCTGGACCACCAACTCCCACTTGTACACGCCATCAGCCCTCGGCAGTCCCTGAGCATCCAGTAGCCCGAATCGCGCCCAAGTGCCCGCGGGATGTTCCTGCTTGAGATACAGGCCTTCGGGACCCGACACGGTTAGGCTTAGACCTCTATCAGGCATATAGGACGGCCACTCGACGAGAGTCTCTCCATAGATGACTTCGAGCGCCTGAGACGGGGTTGCCTGACTGAAGACAAAGAGGGAAAGGCTTGAATACATGCTGATGGCGAGAAGGGAATGCCCGACATGCATGGCTGACCTCCACTGATGTCCGGCCAGACTGCGGACCGGAAGAAAGTAATTGACGCAGGAAACGCCTGACTTCCCACAAAGTGGACGGCGCCTATGGTAGCTCAAAACGGCGGGCGACCGAGGAAAAAATGCAGCCGCGATGCTTTACGTCCCCCCTGCCGGAAAGCGGGTGAAGGTGGTCACGTAGTGCCGGTAAATCCGGTCGGCCTGTTCCAGAGAGACAGCCGCAAAGCGAACTTCATCTCCCGGCCTGAGCTGGCCCAGACCGTCCATGTCAGGTGTGATGACCGTCCCGATCTTAGGGTACCCGCCGGTCGTCGGCCTGTCTGCGGCCATGACAATCGGATAGCCGTCGCCCGGAACTTGAATAGAGCCAAGCACCAAGGCATCCGATACGATGTCCGGACCTTTGCGGTGGACCAGGCGCGGACCGGCAAGACGCACTCCCATCCGGTCCGATTCCTTTCGTACGGTGAAGGCCGAGCTCGCAAAGAGGGCGAGCGTCTCTGGCGCGAAGAAATCATCTTGGGGGCCAGGAATGATCCGCGCGGTGAACCTCCCGGCATATTCACGCCTGTACACGCTCGGCGCGCGAATCACCGGAGCTGGGGCGGCCACGGGGCCAATCCGAATCTCGTCGCCCATCGCCAAAGGTCGGCCTTGAGTCCCTCCGAGTCCCGCCCGGGTTAGCGTGGCCCTGCTTCCGAGAACCGGACGCACGTCGATGCCGCCTCCACAGGCCAGGTAGGCCCGACAACCGCTTCGGGCCGTTCCGAAGCCCAGCACGTCGCCTTTCGAAACGGTCACGGTCGCCCACATCTCGATTGGTTTACCGTTCAGCTGGGGGGTCAGGTCGGCCCCGGTCAAGGCAATACCGGCTGGCCCGGTGAATTCGAGCTGCGGGCCCAAGAGGGTTATCTCCAGGCAGGCGGCGCCTGGTTGATTTCCGGCGAGCAGGTTGGCCAGGCGCAGCGAGTAAGTGTCCATCGCGCCCGCAGGAGCAATTCCCAGCCGTTGATAACCAAAGCGCCCCAGATCCTGGATGGTCGTCATCATGCCGGGTGAAAGGACTTTCATGGTTGTCATAGCCGAACCAGCTCCATGAACTTCCTCTCGTCGATCGGCTCGAATCGTACTCGGTCGCCAGGCACGAGGAGAACCGGGTTTTTCTTGTTCGGATCAAAAAGCTTCAATGGCGTTCGCCCGATCAGCTGCCATCCCCCTGGAGACTCGGTCGGGTAAATACCGGTCTGTTCTCCGGCTATTCCGACCGACCCGGCCGGCACCTTGGTCCGCGGGGTTTGAAGACGCGGCGCGGCGATGGTCCTCGGTAGGCCGCCAAGGTACGGGAAGCCGGGAGTGAATCCGATCATGTAGACCAGGTATTCCCTGGACGTATGAAGCCGAATGACCTCATCCACGGAGATTTGGTTGTGACGGGCCACGAAATGAATGTCAGGGCCGAAGTCGCCGCCGTAGACAGTCGGGATTATGACCGTTTGTTTTGGGTCCCGGGGTTCGGCCGGTTCGGACTCGAGCTCTTCGAGTTTCAGTACCAGGTCATCAAACCTGATGAACAACGGATCATAGACAACCAGCAGGGAACGAAACGTCGGGACCGTTTCAAGGACGCCCTCGATTGGGTGGCTCTCTAACAGCTGGTCCAGCCTGCGCACCCGCGCGTTTGTCGCGGGGTCAATCTGATCGCCGAACTCGACAACCAGAGCCCTATCTCCGGCAATCAGGTAACGGGGCTTTTCGATCATTTGTCACCGAAGGGCGGTGTCCGATCGGACCTCACTTCCAGATCTCCACAATGCCTTTCAACGACTGATATCCCGCCAGGAGGGCCACCAGGACGACCACATAGCCGGAGTAAAGCAGCCATTTCGGATGTTGATAACTGCCCACAATAGCTCTTTTCGATGCCGCGGCCAGCACCGTTGCGAGCGTTATAGGCAGAATCAGCCCGTTCAAGGACCCGGCGAGAATCAGCAGCTGGACGGGCCGGCCAACTATGAGAAAGATTGCAGCGGAAGTAAGGATGAAAACGGCAATGGAGAGCCTCTCATGTTCCCCGATCAGCCCCGAAAGAGTCCTTAGGAATGAGATCGACGTATAGGCTGACCCGACAACCGAGGTAATAGCGGCCGACCAGAGGACCATTCCGAACACCCGGTAGCCGACCGATCCCGCGGCTGCTCCGAAAGCCGAGGCTGGCGGGTTTGAGGGGTCGAGGGCCACTCCCTTGGTCACCACACCGAGGAAGGCAAGGAACAGAAGCGCGCGCATCAGCGAAGCGATGAGAATCCCTGATATGGCGCTTCTCCTGATATCGGGCAGCCGCCCCGGCCCGGTCACACCGGCATCAACGAGTCGATGGCCGCCGGCAAACGTGATGTAACCCCCGACAGTTCCCCCCACCAGGGTAAGGACCGGCAGGAAACCGAAACGGGCGGGAAGAAACGTTCGGATGGCAACCTCGCCGAGGGGAGGAGCAGTAATCACGGCAACGTAAAGGACGAGGAGGATCATCAGAACGCCCAGGGCTTTGGCAAACGCGTCGACGGCGGCGCCGATCTCCCTGACCGCAAAAATCGCGATTCCGGCGAGAGCGCTGAGCGTCGCGCCCCACCAGGGATCAATCCCGAATGTGGCTTGGAGTCCCAATCCTGCTCCGGCGACATTGCCGATATTAAAAGCCAGACCGCCGAGTGCGACCAGTCCGGCGACCAGGAATCCCAACCCGGGAAGGAGACGGTTGGAAACGTCCTGACCCCGGAGGCCTGAAACACCGATGATTGTCCAGACATTCAGCTGAACGGCAAGGTCTATGAGGATGGTAAGAAGAATGATGAATCCAAAACTGGCGAGATACTGCTCCGTGAAGACGGCCGTCTGGGTAAGAAAGCCGGGACCAATGGCCGAGGTGGCCATCAGGAAAGCGGCGCCCAGGATTGATGATTTGTGATTGTTGATTGTTGATTGAAGATTGCCTTGCCCCCGCTTCACCTCCTCAATCATCAATCATCAATCAACAATCATCAATCAGATAAAGTCCCTCAACGGTTGGATTTTGATCCCGGCGCTCTCCAGTTTGGAACGGACCGATCGGGCGAAGCTGACAGCATGAGGGTTATCACCGTGAATGCAAATCGTATCCGCGTGAATACGGACGTCTTGACCGTCCGAAGCCTGCACTATCCCCTCGGTGATCATGCGGAGCGCCCGGTCCCCGGCGGCTGCCGGGTCTGTTATCATCGCCCCCGCACTGGTGCGTGGGACCAGCGACCCGTCCGGGGCGTATGCCCGATCCGCAAATGCCTCATGGGCCACCCGAAGGCCTCGTTCTTCAGCCAGCTTGATCAGCGGGCTGCCGGAAAGACCGACGAGTATCAGGTCCGGATCGAATTCCTGGATGGCTGCGATGACAGCCGAGGCCAGGTTGGGATCCTTCGAGACAACGTTGTACATGGCTCCGTGGAGCTTAACGTGCTGCATCGTCTCCCCGGTCTTCCGGACAAAGGCGTCGAGGGCACCGATTTGATACAGGACGTAGGCTTTGGCTTCGGGTTCTGAGATCTGCAGGTTACGCCGGCCAAAACCGAGCAGATCAGGAAACCCGGGGTGTGCTCCTATGCCCACGGCGCCTTCGAAGGCCAGTTGGACGGTCCTCTCCATGACCAAAGGGTCGCCGGCGTGCCAACCGCAGGCGATGTTGGCCGAGGTCACCTGCCCGAGCAGTTCCTCGTCGCAGCCGATGCGAAAGGCGCCATAGCTCTCGCCGACATCGGCATTCAGATCCACGCGATCAACCATCGTGGCGCGCTACCGTAATCTGCAAGATATTCCGATCTTCCCGGCGTTCGTAATCCATCCGGTCGACCGTCTTGCGGACGAGAAAAATCCCTAGGCCGCCGATCGGTCGTTGGTCAATCGGCCTGTCCAAATCCGGTTCAGGCAAGTCGAGGGGATTGAATGGCGGCCCGCAATCCTCGATGACCAGAACGATTTGATCCGAGCCTACTTCCAGTCGGACACAGATCTGCTGAGAGTCTTCGTTCTTGTAGCCGTGCCTGATGACGTTGCTGACCATCTCCTCCAAGGCGAGGTCGATGGCAAAAGCGGCATCCACATCAACCTGATGTGATTCAAGGAAGGCAGCGGTACGGCGTGTAAGACCGGCTATTTCGTCCAGCCGGTTCGTAAGCGTGAAGCAGAGCCTTTCCATGCTAATGAGAACCCAGCCGCGGCAGTTGAGTGCCGCGCCTGGTGCGGCATATCAAAACCCGGCTCGTGTTCGCGAGCAGTATAGCCGACGCTCCGATTGAACCGCAGAAGAATTTTGTTCGTACTCTCATCAAAGGACTGTGACATCGACTTTCCCTTGGAAAATCAGTTAACATTCGCGCAACGGGAGACGGAGGTTCAACATGGGCTTGTTTAGTCGGTTAAGGGGCGTTTGGTACGCGATTATGAACAAGTTCGTCTCTGGCTTGGAGGACCAGTATGTGACTGATCTGGCCGAGGCGAAGCTGCAGGAGGCGACCGAGCGGCTGAAGGAAGGCCGCCAGGGGCTGGTCACCTACCAGGCGTTGGTCCTCAAGGTCCAGACACAGGTGGAGGAAGGGCGGCGGAAAATCACTCGCCTAACTGCCGAGATCAAGAGCCATCTGCGGGCGGCCAACGAGGAAGTCGCCGCGCAGTTGGCCTTGGAACTGAGTCAAGCCAAGGGCGATCTGTCGGCCAATGAAGAGCAGCTCGGACTCCATCAGGAGGCTTACCAAAACAACCTGCTGAAGATGAGGACCGCGTTAAAGGATATCCAGAAGAGCCGCCAGGAAGTGGAGAAGCGGAAGGCGGCGCTCAAGATGGAGCGGGCCCTCGCCGAGGTGGCGGAAGCCGCCGGCGCGCTCAATGCAAACTTCGATGTCACCAGTGACTTTGGCCAGATCATGGGCAAGTTGGATGATCAGATCAACCAGGCTAAGGCGCGTTCAAAAGTCGCCGCAGATCTGTCGGGCGAAGGTATCGAGCGGCTCAAGGCCCAGGAAGCGGCCGAAAAGGCCATGGCCATGGATCTTCTGCAGCAGTTTAGAATCGAAGAGGGATTGGTGGCTCCTCCGGTAGCCGAGAAACCAACGAAGACGCTGGGTCCGGCCGAAATGGAGAAGATCCCGGAGATCGAGACGGAAAAGCAGTAGAGTTGCTGGGCGGAGTGCTGTCAGGCGGCGTTTTAAAGGACCTCAAGGACCTCAAAGACCTCAAGGAGGACTCATATTCCTTCAGGTCCTTCAGGTCCTTGAGGTCCTTGAGGTCCTTAAAGGTCCTTGGGATCCTTGAGGTCCTTTTCATGTCGACGATATTCCGCTGCTTTTAGCGAAAGAGAAAGGCAAGGGAACGAAAATGGCAGACGATGTCAGGCTCAAGCCAATGGCGTGGGTTTTGATCATAATCGTTGTCCTGGGGTTAGTGGGGCTCGGAGTGTACCAGGGCCGAGACTGGATTTTCCCCCAGGGTCAGAGGGGCGGGGACATCAGCAAAAAAGACCTGGGCGGACAGCCGGAGGCACCCGATCAAGCCGGTGTCACCACTGTGAAGGAATACAAGTTCGTCCCAACCGAGGTCTTGCCGCCGGTCAAGGGGGCTGCGAATTACAAGGCGCTGCAGGATAACACCGTGGTGATGGGCCTGAACGTTTGGGCCGGATGGGCGCCAATCTTCTACGCCAACGGTGGCACCGACCCGAATCCCAATAGCCTGTTCGCCAAGAAATACGGGTTCAAGGTGGCCATCAAGATCATCGACAGCCCCTCCGCCTCCATCAACGCCTTTGCGGGCGGCGATGTCCACGTGACCGCCTGGACTCTCGACATGATTCCGCTGTTCTACGAGCAGCTGAAGGCCGACTCGCGCGCCTTGCCGCGTGCTTTCCTACAGGTGGATTGGAGCAGCGGCGGCGACGGATTGGTGGTTCGCGAGTCGATCAAGTCTGTGGCGGATCTGCGCGGCAAAAAAGTCGCGCTTGCCCAGCACTCGCCGTCGCATTACCTGCTGCTGAACCTGCTGATTAACGCCGGCCTCCAGCCCTCAGATGTCGAGTTCAAGTTCACGGAAGACGCCTTTCAGGCGGCCGCGGCCTTTAATGCGGATCGGTCCCTGGCCGGCTGTGTCAGCTGGGCCCCCGATATCTACAAACTGTCCGAAATTCGGGGTAACAAGCTTCTGGTCAGTACCGCGACCGCGAACAAGCTGATCTCCGATGTGATGTTCGCTCGGGCGGACTTTGTCCGGGACAACCCGAAAATCATCGATGGGCTCGTGCGCGGTTTCTTTGACGCCGCGCAGGAGTTGAAAAACGAGGGGAACAAGAAGAAGGCGGCGGCCCTGATGGGGAAGGCCTACGGACTCCCGGCTGACGAAGCCGTCAGCATGCTGGGCGACGCGCATTCCACGAATTACGCCGAGAATCGCGACTTCTTCATGAACCAGAATAACCCGACCAATTTTGAGCGTTATTGGGAGACGGCGAGCACCCTTTACATGAAGCTCGGCTCCATTGCGAGCACCGTCAGGTTCGACCAGGTAGCGGACTTCTCGGTCATCAAGTCGCTTGAGAACGTTGAACCTTATGCCAGCTCGCGCGACGAATACACCGTCACATTCACTCCCAGGGGGGTCTCCTCCATCAAGGCTGAGGCGACTGAAATCCTGACGAACGTTCAGCGAATTCACTTCTTTCCAAACTCCTCGGAGCTGTTTTACAAAAACGCGAACGGCGAGCTCTATGACCCGAACGTCACCAAGATTCTGGAGGAGGTCGGCCGGCTGAGCGGGCAGTTCGGCATGGCGCGGATCGTCATTGAAGGTCACACCGATACTTCCATGAAGGGGTTCGTGCCTTTTGACGCTGTCCGGGACCTTTCCATGTCTCGTGCCAATGCGGTGAAGGAAGACCTCGTCAAGCGCTTCAAGCTGCAGCCGAACCAATTCTCGGTTGAGGGAGTGGGCTGGAACAAGGAGTTGGAACCCAGTAATCACGCGTTAAATCGCCGGGTCGAAATCAAGGTTTACCCCTTGGAGCAACAGTAAGGGGACGAACACGGACGAACACGGACTAACACCGACGAACACGGGCGCTTGATTCACTTCGTCCGTGTTTGTCCGTGTACGTCCGTGTTTGTCCGTGACACAACCATGAACACTGCTTTGCGTAAGGCCTTGTCCAGACCAGTGGCGATTGGCCTTCAGATCGGCTCGGTAGCGGCCATCCTCCTGCTCTGGTATGCGGTAACTGCGGGAAGTCCCGAGGATCGCATCCTCTCGCCGCTGACTCTACCCAGCCCGGGAGAGGTCCTGGCTCAGATCAAGAGTCTCTGGTTTGACGCCGCGCTGACCCGGAGTATCGGCTGGAGCATGACCCGCATACTTTTTGGGTTTGGGCTGGCTGCTGTGATCGGTATCCCGCTGGGGATACTGGCCGGGTGCCTCCGATCGGTCGAGGCGGTACTGCGTCCGATCACCGTTTTCCTCCGCAACGTCCCGATCGCGGCCCTTATCCCGCTGACGCTCGTGTGGTTTGGCCTCGGCGAATCACAGAAGGTCTTTTTCATCTTCATAGCCTGCGTGGGTTTCGTCATTTTTGACACCACCGCTGCGGTGCTCGAAGTGGACGAACGGTTCGTTCAGACTGCCACCACTCTGGGCGCAAAGCGTCACCATATTGTCTGGAAAGTTCTGATCCCTCTCGCGCTGCCCGCGATTTTCAACTCATTGCGGCTGTTGTTTGGCCTGGCTTTCGGATACATCGTTTTGGCCGAGTTGATCGATGCCAAGTTTGGCCTCGGTTACATTATCCAGATCGCGCAAAGGCGTGGTCCGCGCGAGCATATCTACCTGGTACTGTTCGTTATCACCTTGATTGCCTTTACCATTGAGAGGTTCTTGTTCTGGGTACAGAAGAAACTGTTCCCCTATATGTTTGCTGAGGAGTGAAGACTGTGGAGAATCCCAAGCCGGCCGACGCGGCTTCGTGCCCGACCGACGAAAGCCCCAAGAACTGGGAAGGGAAGTTCGAAGAAGTTGAAACCGGCCCGCAGGGGGCAGTCCCGCCGGTGGTTCAATTTAAGAACGTTTCCAAGGAGTTTCAGCGGGGCAAGGAGAGATTCCTGGCACTCCGGGACGTGAGCTTCGTGGTCGAGAATCTGCCCGACTGCGGGGAATTCATCTGTCTGCTCGGCCCGAGCGGCTGCGGAAAATCGACCCTCCTTCGGCTGATTGCCGGCCTGGAGCCGCATTTCCCCCCGTCCTCGGGAGAGGTGCTGGTGGGTGGCAAGTCCGTGGCCGGACCGGGCGCGGACCGGGCCATGGTTTTTCAGGACTACACGTCCTACCCGAACCGAACGGTTCTGAAGAACGTCGAGTTCGGTCTTGAGATCCAGGGCAAGCCGAAAGCAGAACGCCGGGAAATTGCCAACTCCTGGATCACGAAGGTCGGGTTGCAGGGACATGAGAACAAGTACCCTTACGAGCTGTCGGGAGGGATGAAACAGCGGGTAGCGATTGCGCGCACATTGGCTGTCCGGCCCTCGATTGTCCTGATGGACGAGCCCTTTGGGGCGCTGGATCCCGAAACTCGCTATGCCATGCAGGAGCTCCTGATTGATCTTTGGAAGGAAATGCAGTCAACCGTTTTCTTCGTCACCCACAGTATTACCGAGGCGGCCTATTTGGGCGATCGCGTGTATCTGATGCACGGACCTCCCGGGCGCCTGGTGGAGGAGATCAAGCTGCCGAGACCGGAGGAGTCTCCGCTGGAGGTGGAATCGCGCGCCGATTTCCGGGAGGTCGTGGCGCTGCTGAAATCGAAAATTCACGGGAAGTCGGAGACCACTGACCGTTGACCGCTGACCGCTGACCACGCAGTATTATGGTCGTCCCATCGGGTCAGCGGTCGGCTGTCAGCGTCAGTGGTCCAGCGGGCAGGACGAACCTATGCCACAGTTAGGAATTCAGGACTACGCCAAGGAGGCCTTCAAGGAGCCATACAACCTGATTCTCCTGATCGGGGGGCTGTTGGCTGGCATTATCTCTTTCATGCCGTTCGTCGTCTGGCCTATCGTCGCCGCCCTGGAGATCCTTTATCTGATGACCATGGCCACCAACACCCGTTTCCAGGCCGTAGTGCGGGCGCGAAAGCAACGCCGTACTCAGTCGGTTTCGCTCGATGTGGCCGCGCGCCTGATTGAAGGGCTCAGCGAACGCCGCAAACTCCGATTCGACGCCGTCCGTGGACGCTGCATCAGCCTGCAGGAATCCATGCGACCGACAGGATCACGCAACGAAGTAAGCAGCTTGCTTGAGAACCAGCAACTGGAAAGCGTTAATCAACTCCTTTGGGTCTTCCTCCGAACCCTGGCCTACGAACAGGCGCTCGAATCGTTCATTTCGAGCATGCCGCGCAACGAGATACAGCAGATGTTGAAGAAGACAGAAGCCGCATTGCAGGGGGAGACCCTCTCCGAGCAGATGCGTACGGCTTACCAGGAAAACGTCGATGTCCTGAGGAAGCGCCTGGAAAACCTGGAACGGGCTGAGACCAATCTCAAGACGATTGAGGCCCGGCTGATTCGGGTTGAGAATTCGATTATGCTGATTCAGGAACAGGCGCTGACGAGGCAGGATCCTGCGTTCATCGAGGCCGAAGTGAATTCCGCGACAGCCGGATTGACTTCCGTGGAACAGATGCTCGGCTCTCTTGACCTGCCTTCCATGGAGACCGCATCCACCGGTCCCGCGCCGGAACTGTTGGGCCGCACGCAGGCCGAGCGTTAGCAATTCCAGGGTCGTTGAGGTCCCCGAGGTCCTTGAGGTCCTTTTCCCGGAGACACATCACCTATGAGCGAGGCACTACCCACCAAGACAGCCGCCGACGGAACTACGACAGCACTGCCCCAGTCCGCGTTGCCCGGTTGGTCCCGGGAGCTATCGGAAATCTATCTGAGCAGCGGCTCCAGCGTTTTTATCTTGCATGGGAACATTCATGATCTCGTTCCCCTCCCCGGGGCGTCCGGCCGGATCGAATCCTTCCTCTCGCTGGAGGATTTCCTCTCCCATCAACTTTTCGGCAGGCGGGACAGCGTGATCAGGTACGATCGCGGCTCGGGGATTTCGTTCCAGTCCGATGACCCTAATCGCATCCGCGCCATGCGCCAGGATTTTGATCGCTCGCTTCAAGCGATTGACCTCGTGCACGGCACTGATTTCGCCAAGACCCGGCCGAAGGATCCCCGGCAGGTTCTGGAACTGCTCGACCGTTACATCCTGCACAAACTGCTCGAGACGAACGAGGCGAAGGATGCCAGGCGCAAGAGCGTTGCCATCGTCATCCGATATGCGGAAGTGATCGCGCCGGGAGTCGATGCCGCCTGGCTCAGTGGGGAGATCGGATCAAACCTCATCAAGCTGCTGAACTGGGCCAACGACCCGGCGATCAGGCAGGCTGATATCACCATTTGCCTGCTCTGTGAGAATTTGAGCGAGTTGAACCGGCGGCTGGTCGAGAATCCCTTCGTCTCCAAAATCGAGATCCCCTTGCCGAACCAGCAAGCCCGTACCGATTTCATTGAGCACCTTTTTGCTGAAGACCCGAGTGCCGGGGCGGCGGGGCCGGAGGAGGCCAAACGCCTGGCAGCGGTTTCGAACGGGCTGACACTCGTCGGCGTCGGTCAGATGATCCGCCGCAGTCTGCGGGTAGGCAAAGGATTCGATTCGGCTTACCTGAAGAAGGCAAAGAAGGAGCTGATCGAGAAAGAGTGCTATGGCCTCCTCGAGTTTATCGATCCGAAGTTCGATTTGCGGATGGTTATTGCCCAGGAGGCGGTTCGAGAACGTCTTCAGGAGGATGCCATTCTGATCCGGGAAGGCGCGCTTGATGCCGTTCCCATGGGATACCTGCTCTGCGGAATGCTCGGAACCGGGAAGACCTTTACCGCCACCTGTTTTGCCGGAAGCATCGGGATACCGGCCGTCGTTTTCAAGGATATCCGCGAAAAGTGGGTCGGGTCATCCGAGAGGAACATGCAGAAGGTGCTGTCGGTCATCAGGGCTCTGGGTCCGGTGATGGTCGTCGTGGACGAAGCGGACGCGGCATTGGGAAAGCGCTCCTCAGACGGTGACAGCGGGACTTCCGGCAGACTCTTTGCGATGGTCAGTTCTCAAATGAGCAACACCGAGTATCGGGGCCGCATCATCTGGGTCCTGCTCACGGCCCGGCCCGATCTTTTGACCGTCGACTTGAAGCGCCAGGGGCGGTGCGAGGTCCACATCCCGCTTTTCCCGCCCCAAACCGATGACGAGCGTCGGGAGATGTTCCTGGCGATGGCGCGCAAGAACAAGCTCGATCTTGCCCCGGAATCGGTTCCTCCGCTGACCGGATATCTGTCCGGCGCAGATATTGAAAGCCTCGTCATCCAGGCGACGCGACTGGCCGCTGTTCGGGGTCTCGCCACGCCTACCCCTGAGATCATCTCCGAAGCGGTCGCGCGTTTCGTTTCGCCCAACTACTCGCTCCAGAAAGAGCTCCAGGAGTTGGTCGCTATCCGCGAGTGCACCGATCTGCGCTTTCTTCCCGAGCGGTTCCGGCCGTACCTGACCGATCCGGAGAAATCGGCCGAGCTGGAACACCGGATTCAGGAGCTGACGTTGCTCGTGGACTAATCCTGTTAATCCTGTCAATCCTGTCGAAAAGGCCTTTTGACAGGATTAACAGCATTAACAGGATTGGAAACCAGCCTTCTTTATCTGCCTCACTGCCTGCCGCAGTCGGTGCTCGTTTTCCACCAGCGCCAGCCGCAGAAAACCCTCGCCCTCCTGGCCGAAGCCGATGCCGGGCGCGACTGCCACGCCCGCCTTCTCGATCAACTCCATGGCAAACTGCAGCGACCCCATCTCCTGGAAGCGGTCGGGCATCCTGGCCCAGATGAACATTCCTCCCCGGGGCTTGCCGACTTGCCAACCCAGCCGTTTGAGCGCGTCGCAAAGGACGTCCCGGCGTTTCTCGTAGATGCGCGCCTGGTGCATCACGTCTTCCGAGCAGTGGCGCAGGGCCACAATTCCGGCGATCTGAACCGCGGAGAAAATGCCGTAGTCATAGTAGCCCTTGATCCGGCCGAGCGCCTGGACCATCTGGCGATTTCCAACACAATAGCCGATCCGCCAGCCGGCCATGTTGTACGACTTGGAAAAGGAGCCGAACTCGACGCCCACTTCAAGGGCGCCGTCGGCTTCGAGGAAACTCGGCGCGCGGTAGCCATCGAACGTAATTCTCGAGTAGGCCCCGTCGTGGATGACCATGAAACGGTGCTGGCGAGCCAGGCGCACTATCTCGCGATACAACTCGAGGGTGGTCACCTTTCCGGTGGGGTTGTGAGGGAAATTCAGAACGAGCAGCTTCGGTTTCGGGTAGAGCGAGCGGCACATCGAGTCGATATTGGCCGCGAATTCGCCGTCCTCGGTGAGCGGGATCCCGATAGCGTTGCCGCCCGCAATGATCGTCGCGTAGATGTGAATGGGAAAGGCGGGGGTGGGCACGAGGACCGTGTCGCCCGGACCGACCAGGGCCAGGCACATATGAGAAATGCCTTCCTTGGAGCCAATCGTTCCAATCACCTCGCTTTCGTGGTCGAGATGAACGCCGTAATCCCTCTCGTAGGCACGGGCAATTTCGCGTCGGAGATTCGCGAGCCCGGAGGCTACCGGATAGCGGTGGTTTCTGGGATCCTTGACGACCTCGCACAGCTTTTCCGTAACCGCCTGGGGGGTCGGATCGGTCGGGTTTCCCATCCCCAGATCAATGATGTCCTCCCCTTGCGCTCGCTTCTCCATCCGCAGCTTGTTGATGGTTCCGAACAGGTAGGGCGGCAGTAAACTCATCCGCTGCGCAAACTGAACGACAGACCCTTCCGACATAGTTTCCCCCTTGTCTTTGTCGCGGTCACTGAAACAGCCAGGGGATTTGAGTTCCCGGATCGGGTGACCCGGGGCTGCGAAAGGAGAAGCCACGGGCCGTCGTTCCAGCCCATGGCGTTCAGTAGAGCGGCTTAAATGATCGTTGAGCCTCTCACCGTCGCCCAGGCTGTGCCGGTAGCGGCGGCGGCTGCGGCTAATAGAGCTCGCATATCCTTATTCGATTGTCTCAAAAAGCAGGGAGTATTTTAAGCGTACCAGCCTGCCTGTCAAGGCTTTTTCTTTCAATTAGAATGGATCTATGTCTGAGATACGGAACGGGAAAATGGCTCTGGTGTTCGATTTTGGCAATGTCCTGGTGGCCTGGGACCCCCGGCTCCTGTATTCAAAACTCTTTCAAAATGACCAGGAGGTTGAGGCGTTTCTTTCCGAAATAGCGTTCTTCGACTGGAATCTCAAACAGGACAAAGGTCGGAATTTCAAGAAGGGCGTCCAGGAGCTATGCAGCCTCTTCCCTCATCGCGCCGAGCTCATCCGCGCCTACGACGAGAGGTGGGAGGAGTCGCTCGGTGGGCCGATAAAAGGGACGGTCGAGATCCTCGGCCAATTGAGGGAGGCCGGATATCCACTTTACGGGCTGAGCAACTGGTCGGTCGAGAAGTTTGATCTCATCCGGCACCGTTACCCGTTCTTTGGCTGGTTCGACGACATCCTCGTGTCAGGGGAAGTCGGGATCGTGAAGCCGGATCCCCGTGTGTATGAGCTGATGCTCGAGAGGGTGGGCAAGCCGGCCGGCAATTGCCTGTTCATCGACGACTCAAAGCCTAACATCGAAGTCGCCGACCAATTGGGATTCCAGACAATACACTTCACGTCTGCTGCACAACTCAAGGAGGAACTAAGTCGGCGGGGGTTGCTGCATTGACTTAGCAGAACCGGGGGGCGCAGGCCATTTTGGAGTGCGGCGGCAACGAGAGGCCGACGCTTTATCAGGCCTCGAGGCGACGCCGCTTTCCCCTATGCACAATCAATCAGGTTCAATGCTGATGCCGTTTGGCTCGATCCTGCATAGGGGAAAGCGGCGTCGCCTCGAGGCCTGATAAAGCGTCGGCCTCTCGTTGCCGCCGCACTCCAAAATGGCCTGGCGTCCCC
>RPQK01000047.1 GCA_003819755.1 Acidobacteriota bacterium
CGACGCTCGATCCATTGCAGCTTTCGTTGCCCGGTTTAGGGTCAGTCCATTTGGGTACCAAGGGCTTTATTCAGCCTTACGAGCCGAAACCGGGCGTCTTCGATGGCTGGGCCCGGGTAACGGTGACTGGACCGGGCAAGATCCTGGGGACGGCAGAAATCTTGCAGGTAAGTGGAGTCCCGGTTGGCTGTCCGCCCGTGATTTGTCTCCGTCCCTCGGCTGTTTACCGCAGTGATGCCGTCGTCTACCCGGTAAAAGCGGCCAAGGCGTTTCGGGCCGCGGCGGTGATATCCCCGTACCGGCACACCGCTTTCTCGGTGGTGAATCCGTCGAAGACGGAAACGGCGCATGTTTGTCTTCAGCTGTATCAGACGGAAGGGACCCTACTCGCACAGAGTGAGATAACGAGTATTCCACCACTCCAACGCAGGAGCTTCTTTGCCAGGGAATGGAGCGCTCTGGACACTCCTCAGAATTCGCCCTTCAAGGATGGCTTTTATGGCTCGGCTCGGATCTTTAGCGACGTGCCGATCGCGGTCGGAGCCCTTCAGATCCTGTTGCCGGAGGGAAAGCTGGTAACGGCGGTTGTGACGCCCGAACCGTGAGTGGAGGTGCCAGGGGCTCGAGGGCGTGTTGCCCAAATCGACCTCCGGGCGCCAAACCATTTGGAGTGCGGCGGAGAGGCTGTCCTTATACGTATCTTGAGACATGACTTGCCCCTGGACTCGGTCCATTCGCAGGTGCGGGCGGCAGAAGGTGACCATGCCTGCACTCTAGGGCCTGGCTACTTCCTCACGCCGGAGGTGTGAGAGGAGAGTAGCCGGGGGTGGAGCCGTTTTTCAGGCGCCACCCCCGGGAAACAGGCAATAAAATCCCCACTCCGGCAGGAGTGGGAGGAGGGACTCCTCGCACCCCTGCCGGGGTGCGTTCTTGCTTCCGCGTCGTTTTCCGGGGTGTCGCCTGAAAAACGGCTCAACCCCCGGCTACTCTCCTCTCACGCCTCCGGCGTAAGAAGCCTTCACGGTAGCTTTACGCACCGGTTTGATCGTTTGGCGGTAAGGCCCGGGCGGACCGTTTTCCAGGACCTTTCGAAGCGGTAAAGGCGCGGGAACCGTGAAGACTGCGTTTCCAGCTTTTCGTCAACTTACCGATGGTACAATCCAGGCAGCTCAGCGGCATTAAACGTACGGTGATGTCTGACCGAAGGATTTTGCGCAAAATTCCAGAAGCGAGTACTAACGCTGATTGGCATATGAGCGACGAGGACTGCATGCTGCAATTGCAGGCAGGCGAACAGACCGGTCTCGCGGTTTTGTTCGAAAGGTACCGTAGCCTTGTCAGCAACATCGCCCGCAAGATTCTCCGTGACACACAAGAGTCCGAAGATTTGTTGCAGTCGGTTTTTCTGGAGATTTTCCGAAATGCTGACCGGTTCGACCCGCGCAAAGGAACCGTCCGAACCTGGATACTGCAGTACTGCTATCACCGTAGCTTCAATCGTAAGAAGTATCTCAACCTTCGCGGTTTCTATCGGGATGCAAATTCAAGTCAATCACAGGAATCGTCCCGGTCCAGCCAGCCGTGGCTCGGATTGAGCCAGGAGGAGGCGGGCAGGCTGCTGGCCGATTCCTTGCGGAACCTGCCCGAGAAGCACCGCCGCATTCTCGAGAAGGTTTTCTTTCATGGCAAGACCATCAAAGAAGTTGCCGCCGAAGAACGGCTGTCCGTCAGCAACGCGCGCCACTACTACTATCGCTCGCTAGAAAAGCTTCGACAGCAACTGAGCAGCACGGAGGGCCCGAAACGATAATGCCCATACACGACTACTTCCGAGAGCTTGCGGCTCTTGCCGAGGTCGGAGAGATCAGCGAGAAGGAGCAAGCTGAGCTTCAGATGCATCTTCGAGACTGCCTGCAATGCCGGCAGTCTGCCCAGGAATATAGGGAAGTACTCTTTGACTGGCTTCCGCTGAGCGAATCGGCGAAGCTTGAGAACGACCTCCGGCCAGGCATCCGGTCGTTCCGGTCTCGAGCGGCCTGGATAATGCCGATCGCGGCGCTGCTTGTTCTCGCGATTGCGGTGTCCCTGGTCTGGACTGCAGGGAACTGGAAAGAACCGGCAGAGCTGAGGCAGGCCGTGGAAACTGCCCGGAGCGAGAGCGTGTCGCTTCGTATCAGGTTAGAAGAAAAGGACAGGCGAATTCAGGCGCTGGAAAGATCGCTTTCCGACCCAGGTCGAACTGCAACGACTCCTCCAGCTCGCGATCACTCTGCTCAGCCGCCAGCGCTGGAGGAAGCACGAGCCAGGGTCGCTCAGCTCCAGGCGGAAAAAGATGAGCTTCGGACGGCTTACTCTGACATTCGTCAAGAACAGGACAGACTCAGCCGCGAGCTTGAACAGGCGAAAGTCACACTGCGGGACGCGCAGAAACGGTCGAGTGAGTTCGAAGGTCGAGCGCGGGATCTTAGGACTCACCTCGACCAGCAGGAGACTCAAATAAAGGGACTGAGGAGCCGTTTGGCCTTCCTTGACGCAAGGATTAAGGCAGAAAATGAGCAAGACGCTGGCTCGGCGGGTGTGCTAGACCGGCTCTTCCGCGATCCGACGCTCCAGGTGATTAATGTCTATGCTGTCTCAAACAAGAGCACAAAACCAAACGCATTCTGCCGGATTCTGAAGGTGGCTGACGCTCCTTCCATCATCCACGTCTATCGATTGACGACCGGTGATTTTGGAGCTCCCGACGATAGTCGACGCTTTCAGGTTTGGGGCATGAAGCTATCTATGGCGCCAGACTCCCTGGGCCTCCTCAAGCCTTCGCAGCTGAGCGGGTCTTCTGTGCGTCTTGGTGAACTGAGCATGGACCGAACGAGTGGCGGTCGTTGGACCCTTCAACTCTCTGATTCCAAAGCCCTGAACGATGTTCGGTACCTGCTGATCACGGAGGGGTCTACCCAATTCGACTCTTCAGTTCCGCCCGTTTTTTGGGGATACGTCGCGCCCAAGTGATGCGGCGCCTGAAAATCGCTGGTTGACTGCGGCGAGATCCGTGCGAAATCAGCCGCAGGCTGGTACAAATTCACCTCCCGAGTGGCATAGAGCAGTGCGAGATCAAAACGGGAGGAATTTGGATGCGAAACTGGCTTTTGTTCGTGTTGTTCACCCTGCCTTTACAAACCCTCTCTGCTTCCGCTCAGGATACTCAGGGTACTCGAGACTGGTATCTTCATCCCTTTACAGGTTTGATGCAGCTCATGGGAGATAGTAGGGTCGACCAAGGTTTCCCTTTCGTGAACAATGCGGAGGGGACGGATCTTCTCTACGGGGTCCGCGGAGGGCGGAGAATTAAAGGCCGATTGGAGCTTGAGGGCGGGTTCCGATTCAGCGCGGCAAACAGGCTGACTATGGGATTTTTGGCAGAGGAGGACAGCTCAGTGCCCGACTTCTTTCAGAGCGTGATCCCCCTGCACGGAGGCAACCTCTTCGTTTCGGATCTCGGATTCAAATGGAGCCTGCGGCAACAGAAGTTCTCCGCTTTCCTATATGGTGGCGGCGGAAGCGTCACGCGAACACAAGCTGCGTCTATTGACACCTTGCTCCTTCTGGACATCCTGGCCCGTCAACAGAACCGGAGGTTCATCTGGCGTGATCTGCCGTTACGCCACCGCACGGCCCATCACCTGGACTTCGGTGTTGGGGGAGAGATATCGATGGGCCGGAGGTGGGGAATTCGGTTCGAGTTGAGGGACCGGTTCGAGCCGAACAGCTATCCAGACAGGGGCCGCCACTTTGTGGAAATGACAGGCGGACCCTCGTTCCGGTTCTGATGGCCCCTCTGTTGGTGGAGGACGTCCCTGTAGCAACGTTACCCTGGTTGCACCAACCCAGGGCGAAACAATCCGGCACCTGGTTGCGTCTGCTGAGGACAGGAGGCAGTATGCCCGCTTGCTTCTTGGGCGTCATGATCGTTTTCGGCTGTTTATCCTTCGTCCCGGTCGCAGGGCAGGAGAGGATGCCCTGGCCGGGCAGCGCGCCCGAAGGGCGGCTGGAGCGTAAGCTCGATCCCCTGCAGGTCCAGTCAATCCTCGATAGTCTTAACGAGGAGTCACAGAAACAGTACAGTGAGGATTTTATTGTCAAATACTACCTCGACCTCGGTCCTCTCAATCGCGTGCAGGTCAACCCTCAGTTGTGGAAGCGCCTGAGCCTTTCCGAGAGGCGCCAGCTCGGGAACCGGTTTGCCAAAGCGTTCAAAGGGACGGGACTCCTTTTTTGCCAATTCTTTGCCGGTGACGCCCTTGTCGGTAAGGTAAAGTCGGACCCGATTCGCGGCGGCCTGAAGTTCGAGCTGGCGAATTAGATCGCCGGCACTCGGGAACAATCGGCATACCTGCCCCCATGTCTCGAGCGCTTCGCTCACTCCCTTCTCGGCCTTTCCCGTTTGAGGATCACTACCACCCGCGGCGGAGGGCGGACCTTCGAGCAAGCAGAAGGGTCGTGCTCCGGCTGATTCAGAAGGAATGAAAAGAGAGGCGTCGTTCATCCAAAAGGCTTACGACAACGGAACCTGTGCGCCCGCAGATTGACAATCGATGGACGATTGGTGTACTAGGTAGAATAGTACACTTAAACGAATGCTTCCTTTCCGGGTTGAGTTCAAAAGCGGAGAGTCCTTGCACCGACAGGCGGTGTATGCCGTGAAAAAGGCGCTGGTCACAGGACGCCTTCTCCCGGGTGACGCCTTCCCTTCCGTCCGAAGTCTCTCTCAGGAGCTCCGCATTAACCCGAATACCGCTCATCGCATCGTGGCCAGTCTCATTGAAGAAGGACTTCTTAAAGTCGTTCCTGGCGTCGGGACGCGAGTGGCAGATATTCCTCCTTCGGCCAGTAAGGACTGCAACAAGCTCTTGAACGACGACCTCGAGCGTCTGGTGGTTCAGGCCAGGAGCCTTTCCCTTGAGCTGGAGGATCTGCTCGATGCGATTCGAGCCCAGTGGGACCTTTTGAACAGGGGGCCAAAGTGAACTCTGAGAATGTCGGTTACGCCATCGAAACCTGGAGCCTCGGACGCCACTTCAGTCGGAAGGAGGCCGTCCGTAATCTCAGCCTCCAGGTTCCGGAAGGAAGTGTGTTCGCTTTGATCGGTCCGAATGGCGCCGGGAAGACCACGACGATCAAGATGCTGATGAATATCATTGAACCATCTGAGGGTCGGGCGCAGGTCCTCGGCAAAGACTCGCGCCGGCTCGGTCCGCCGGAATTGAGCCAGATAGGGTATGTTTCCGAAAACCAGACACTGCCGGAATGGATGAGCGTCCGGCACTTCCTTGCCTACTGCAGGCCGATGTATCCCTCCTGGGACGACGGGTTCAGTCAGAAACTGATCGAACAGTTCGATCTCCCACTGGACCGAAAACTCAGGGATCTTTCGCGTGGCATGAAGGTCCAGGCAGCCCTCGTTTCCTCGCTCGCCTATCGCCCGGCCCTGCTGATCCTGGACGAGCCTTTCAGCGGCCTGGACCCGGTGGTCCGCGACGATCTTATTCGTGGAGTACTTGAGCTGGCAGGGTATGCAAGGTGGACCATCTTCCTGTCGTCCCAGGACATCGAGGAGGTCGAACGGCTGGCCGACTGGGTCGCGTTTCTGGACCAGGGGCAGCTGTACTTCGCGGAGTCGGTCTCTTCACTTCAGTCTCGTTTTCGGCAGATCGAGGTCCTGCTCGGTGACGGCGAACCCTCGCCTCGGGATCTCCCTGCAAGTTGGATGCGCTTTGAAATGAGCGGCCGCACCGTCCGATTCCTGGAGAGCTCTTACGGTGATCAGACGATTGAACAAGTCAAACACCTCTTTGCCGGCTGTCGTGACATAACCGCTCATGCTGTTTCTTTGCGTGAACTGTTCATCGCCGTGGCTCGGGCCCGCCGACCCAGGGCTCAAGGGGGTGATCTGTGAGCCTCGCCGTACATATTTTCAAAAAAGACATCCGCCATCTTCGGCTGCTGCTGGCTGCCTGGTTGGCGGTTCTTATTGTTCAGTCCTTCCTGGCGGTCTTCGCTTACACGTCGCCAACAACCGACAGAGTCCTTTCTGGACTTCTCGATTCCTCTTCCCTGCTCCTTCCCTTGCTCCAGTTTGTCCTGGTCCTGGCGATTGTCCCCCTGGTCATTCAGGACGAGCCACTCGTTGGTACCACCGCCTTCTGGTTCACGAGGCCCGTTTCTCGAACCACCCTGCTCGCTGCGAAATCGCTCTTTATCCTGTTGATCCTCATCCTGCTTCCAACCGTGATTGACCTTTTCTCCTTGGTTGCCCACGGAGTCATCCCGCGACATCTGGCAGCCGCAACACCCGGCATTCTGCTCGAGAAGACCTCCGCAGTTTTGCCGCTCTGGGTCATCGCAGCTCTCACCGTTAGTTTCGCTCGCTTCGCGATAGTCGGGGGACTGAGTTTTGTCGGATTTATTCTGATCGCCGCCGGTATGTTCACCGCCAAACTCCTCATCTCTGAGGATCTCGAGAACAACATGGTGGCAGAGGGGCAGACGACTGGTGTGCTCTCTGCTCTTATACCGATCCTGCTGGCGGCATCTGTTGTCAGTAACCAATACCTGACTCGAAAGACCCGGCGGTCCGTTGTGATCCTCCTGTCGGCGCTATTCGTCCTGCTCGTCATCGACCAGGTCTCGTCCGGCGCCCGCCCGTTTCACATCCCTGCGGTCGACCGGGCCGTTGTCAATCCGGATCAAGTTCGCCTCTCGCTTGATCTGAAGACTGTGGCGGCCAGCGACGCCTTTGGCTTCCGGGCTCAGCCGCCCTTGCGCAAAGACATCTCAGCCAAGATTGAGGTGCGGGGAATGCCGGCCGGGTACATCGCGCAACCGACGTTGACTCACGCCTCTATCGAGTACTCCGACGGGAAGAAAGCCGCTTTTGACGGCTATGTCCAACAAAGGTGGGGCCAGTGGGAGATCGACGCGCTCAGGCACGCCCTCGGGGGAGCGGAAGTCTACCGTCCGGAGCAACCGGGGGAATCACGGGAACCGCTGTACAGATTGCTTCGCGTCGACGAATCACTCTACCGGAGCCATGCCCAGGCGGCAGGCACCTTCACGGCCGATATTTTGCTCTCGGCATCGCGTCATGTGGTCGTCGCGCGGCTCCCGGTCCGACAGGGAGCCAAATTCAAGAAGCAGTCGGATTATTTCCTGATTACAGACGTTCTTCGGGACCCCGATGGGGTCAGGCTTGTCGTACGGGAGGGGCGGCTTGAGCTTCAGTTTGCTGATTTGAAGCCGGAAGAGGGACTGAGGCCCGGCAGAATTTTCGTGCTTCTCAATTCCGCAAGGAATCAGGCCGTTCTTCCGACCGACGAACATCGCCTTATGTCTCTACCGCTGTTCCCCGGGTTTTCGATTGGGAAAACATCTGAACGGTTTCAGGTGAGCTCCACAGTGCTTGTTTTCCGTGGCCTGAAGCGAGCCGAAAAGCCGATCACCGTTGACGATCAGTGGCTCGCCGGCGCCCAACTGTTGCGGCTTGAGACTCAGGATCTCGGCGGGTTCTCCAAATCACTTCGAGTAGCTGATTTTCGTATGAAGCCCGAATAGTGGCTAATCCGCTTTGATCTCCCGGCCCGACGGTGTGTCATCCAATAGCGCTTCACGAAAAGCCAGATCGGCCGCCACGATGAAGGCTCGAGCAGGCGGCAGACGCAAGATGAATCTAGCCACGGGCAACGCCCGGCCGATCGAGCCGACCAGGGCTTCAGTCGCGCGCTGCTCTCGGCTCTTGTCGAGCAGCCACCAGAGAAGCACCCCAAGATGAATCAGGTAGAGCAATCGGCCCATGGGCTCTACGAGTTTCATCGGCGGGGCATCCGTCGCGCCGCTGACGGCAGCCGTGAAGACCGCTTGTACTCGCACGCGGGAAAATGAAGTGGCGGGCGCGAAGAGGCCCTCGCCAGGGTCACCGACCAGGAGTGTAACAAGCGCCGTGAGCGTGCTCCGATGCGGACGAAGCGTCTCCAGGCTTGTCCGCATCGCATAAATGAACCGTTTGCGCCACGGCCCGTGCGGCATCGCTGTTGCGCGAGACGCGTATTCGGCGGAGAGCTCATCGTACAAGGCGAGGACAACCGCTCGCTTGTTGGGAAAGTAGCGATAAAGCAAACCGACACTGACCGCGGCTTCCGCCGCGACGTCGCGCAACCTAGTTGCCTCATAGCCGCGACTCGCGATCAGCCGGATCGCAACCTCGTACAGTCGCTTCCTGCTCTCCAGGCCCTGGGCCGTGCGCCCCGGCGGGCGGCCGCGGCGACGCTGTCCACCGCCGGCCCGTTCCTTTGGCGTTACCATATTTGACTTATTTTAGTGAACCTGTTTACTAATATTATAGGGAGGGCATCGAACGCGCAAGCGAGAAACGAGGTTCCGCATTATGAAAATCGTCATTCCGGGAGGCACGGGACAGGTCGGCCGGGTGCTCGTCGGAGCGCTTCGCGCGCAAGGGCACGAGATTGTTGTGCTCAGTCGAAGCGCACCACCGGGTGACCGGATTGTACGGTGGGACGGCCGTCACCAGGGAGACTGGGCTCACGAGATCGATGGCGCTGACGCGGTTATCAACCTCGCCGGCCGCAGCGTCAACTGTCGCTACAACAAGACGAATCTGCAGCAGATGATGGACTCGAGGATGGATTCGACGCGCGCCGTCGGTATCGCCATTCAGAGCTCGGCCCAGCCGCCACGCGTGTGGCTCCAGATGAGCACCGCGACGATCTATTCGCACCGATTCGACGCCGACAACGACGAGATCAGCGGCCGGATCGGGGGAGAAGAACCGGACGCGCCGAGCTACTGGAGATTCAGTATCGATATCGCCCAGGCCTGGGAGAGAACGCTCTGTGAGGCGCTCACACCCGTGACTCGCAAAGTGGCGCTTCGCACGGCGATGCTCATGAGCCCAAACCCAGGCGGCACGTTCGACATCTTTTTGAAGCTTGTCCGATGGGGATTGGGCGGAACGGTCGCCGGTGGACGTCATTACATCTCTTGGATTCATGATCGGGATTTCGTGCGGGCTGTCGAATTTCTGCTCGAGCGCGAAGATCTGACGGGGCCGGTGAACCTGGCGGCGCCGGGACCGTTCCCTCAGCGCGATTTCATGGCCGCCTTGCGGGCAGCCTATGGAAGATCGGTGGGACTGCCGGCCTCCCGGTGGATGATGGAGGTTGGCGCGTTCTTTCACCGGACAGACACCGAGTTGATCCTTAAGAGCCGGCGTGTCGTCCCGACTCGGCTGCTGAGGGCCGGATTCTCCTTCGAGTTCCCGCAGTGGCCGGCAGCGGCCCGTGACCTTGTGGCGCGCAGCCGAGCCAGGACTGGTTGACCTATGACTTCCTCACGACCCCGCAGAAAGTACGGCCGACGCCCCGAAACGGAATCATCTGATTAATGAACGAACCTGTCGGGACCGAGGTTGGCCTGGTGTCCAGCGTACCGGCCCGGAACTCGGTCCAGGCAAGCCCAACACGCCCCGCCCTTAAAAAGCTGGTAACCTTTGTGCAGTTCCCCTTGAACCCTTTTTGCAATTAAGCATCAAATTCAGGTGGGGGCTGGCATGTCAGGTAAGGGAGGGTGAAGCATGCCCGGTTATCGCCTTTGTCTCGGCTCCAGTCGGACCGCTCTTTTTTCCGGCCTGGTTGTTATCTTTTCCCTGGCCGCCGGCTTGGCCTTCGGTCAGCATCCGGACCACGCAATTGTTATAGCTCCCGACCCGACTTCCGGCAACGTTGCCCAAAGCCGACCCCTCAAACGCGGCGAAGCCGTTGTGCATTTGAGGCAGGGGGGTCAGTCTCTGGGCCAGTACAGTATCGAGGCCAAAGGTCCTGATTCACCCGACGATGCAGTCAATATCATTGTCGAGTTCAGAGAAGAGCCGGGCGGATTGCCCCTTGCGGCTCGGCAGCCGCTTTCGCTCGCCCAAGCGGTAGAACGTCAGACACGGCGACAGGTCAGGATCCGAAGTATCGGGGATGAAATTCTCCAGCTGGAAAACCGGGTGAGGAGCCAACGCGGTCTGACTTCCGCGATCCGAAGTCAGGTTGTTCGTCACGAATTCGGCCTTCTTTTTAACGGCCTGTCCGCCACCGTTCGGCGCAGCACGCTCCCTTCCATCGAGCAACTTCCAGAAGTCAGGCGCGTCTGGCCCGATCGGGAGGTGAACGCCTATCTGGATAGAAGTGTCCCGCTGATTGGCTCAGACCGTGCGGGGGCCGAGTTGGGCCTGACCGGACAGGGAATCACGGTGGCCGTTGTGGACTCCGGAGTCGACTACACGCATCCCGATCTGGGAGCCGGCTTTGGTCCAGGATTCAAGGTCGTGGGCGGCTATGACGCCTACAACAAGGACGAAGACCCGATGGACGACTATGGGCATGGCACCCATGTCGCCGGAATAATTGCGGCGAACGGCGGGGTACGGGGAGTTGCTCCAGACGCCAGGATTCTCGCTGTGAAGGTGTTGGGAGCGGGGGGCAGCGGCGCGTGGTCGGCTGTCATCGCCGGAGTCGAGTGGGCGGTCAAGAACGGCGCCCAGGTCATCAATATGAGTCTCGGTGGTGTCGGGACCCCCGACGACCCCGTCTCTCAGGCCGTGGATAGCGCCGTCGAGGCTGGTGTTCTCGTAGTGGTTGCGGCCGGGAACTCCGGTCCCGCCTTCTACACACTGGGCTCTCCCGGAATGGCGCGCCAGGCCCTGACGGTAGGAGCGGTTGACACGAGCGACAAGCTCGCCCGTTTCAGTTCCCGGGGACCGGCACCCGACACTTTTCAAATCAAACCCGAAATCGTCGCTCCCGGAGTTGGAATCAGGAGCACAGTACCGCGGGGATCGTGCGGGGGCTGTGACCCTTCCGGCTATCGTCGCGCTAACGGGACCAGCATGGCTTCGCCGCACGTCGCTGGCGCTGCGGCGCTGTTACTCCAGGCGCATGCCGGCTGGACCCCTGTTCAGGTCAGAGCCGCATTGATGGCAGGCAGCCGCCACCTCGATCTCCATACCTTCGCTCAGGGCAACGGGCGGCTCGACGTCTTTGCCGCCGCCAGCGCTACGACCAACGTCAGCCAGGCGAATTTCAGCCTGGGACTCGATGACCTGTCGGGACCCGTCTTCTTCTCCAGCGGTTCCCTGGTGGTCGTAAACTCCTCTTCGGCGCCGGTTTCGTATTCCGCCACGATTGATGGCCATTTCCCGGCGGGAGCCACCCTGCTCTTATCTCCCTCCCAGTTTGTGCTGGGTCCCGGCCAGAGTCAGCCAGTCGATTTCCAGGTCCAGGTCGACAATTTATTGGTCCCATCCGCGTCCGAATACCCCTGCGACTATTCAGGAGGAGTGCTGTTGCATGAAGGAGAAAAAGCGTTCCGGCTGCCGTTCAGTTTCCTGAAAGGGGCGATACTGGACATCGATTCCGGCGAGGAGGGTCAAGACGGTCTCGTGATTGTCCACGGACCGCGACTTGAGCTGGTTTTCGAGAGGCATACACATCACCGACGAGTGGTCGTGCCCGACGGTCGATACGACCTGGTGTCCCTTTACGGTGGGCTAACACCGGCTCTCGTTATTAAGGAAGAAATGGAGAGCTCCGGACGCAAGACGATCCAAGTGACCAGGGATGAGGCGGCGCACATCGTGCGTATTGATACGGTCCTGCAGGATGGATCGCTCGCCGCCGACCCCAGCCAGCCGAGCATCAGCCTTGCGGTCCTGCGGCACGGCTCCAGCGACTTATACTTGGGCATCGGTGTCGGACCGGCCGCCGCCGTCTACCTTTGGTCGGACATGAGCTCCAAGTACGTTCTCGATTTCTCTGTGCTGCTCTCGCCCTCCGCCGGTCAACCCGGTTACATCTTCATGCAGGGCATCACCGATGGAATCAACCACAGCCGGGTGTTGAGGAATACTCCGGCCGATCTAAGGGGGATTACTCTTCGTCACGGGTTGGCGGACGCAGGAAAGCAATTCGTCTCGGCTCACCTTCTGCACGACGGTCGAGCCGGCGCCGGCCCTGTGACACGTCCGGGTGTCGCCCCATTTCAGGAAGAGTGGCGCCTGATGGCAGAGCCGCGGACCGATTTCGCTGGCGGCTACCTGGTGATACGTGCTTACTCCGAAGACACTGGTCCCGAGAATTTTCTTTATTCGACTTCGCTCTTGCGGCTCTCAAAGAGCGCTGTGGCGATTGGGACATATTCCGAGAACGGCATCCTGCCCTACCGGACTGTAGCGGCAAGTGATTGGCCATGCGGTATTGGTCCCTCCCACTGGGACGGTCAATTCGAGAACGAGCCTGGGACAGTTGCGATCAGCCTCCCGGGTGAGTCTACCTGGTTCCGGTCCCAGACAGGCGACAACCGGCGGGAGGGGACGATCACCTTCCGCTTGTTGGCAGGCGATGCCGAAGTCGCGAGCGGCCCATTGTCCCCATCCGTCGAGATTCCCGTGTCTCCCGGGAGGTATCGTTTCGAGACGGCGAGTAACTTCCTGGCTGGTGACGCTCGTCCGGTTGTGATCACAGCCGATTTCGACACCGGGCGGAACGATTCCAATCCCCCGCGCCTTCTAAATCTTCAATTGCTCTCCCATGGAGTGGCTGTTGACGCCGTGCCGCCCGAGGGCGCCGAAATGGGGGTGCGGGCCGGCGATGACCAGGCGGTTGCGGCCATCAGCGCGTTCGTGGATTCAGGAACTGGTTGGGTTGAGTTGCCCGGCCGTTTCGAGGGAAACGGGTGGTATTTTGTCACTTTCCCTCCCCTCCGGTCTGGCGCCGCGGAGCTTCGTTTTCGGTTTATCATCACCGATTCAGCGGGCAATACGCTTTCCTACGAGAGCTCGGCGCCCGTCATAGAACCGGACCTGTCCCTCCAAGCCAGTCATCGCGGGAAACTGACCTCCAGCGGCGAGCTGGAGTATTTGCTCACAGTAACCGGATTGGGACGCACGCCTGCCGGCGGGCCGATCACGGTTATCGACGAGCTGCCGTCCGGAATGGCCTTTGTCTCGGCTGAAGGAACGGGCTGGTCCTGTGCGCCTCAGGCGGGCGAAGCTTCCCGCATCCGCTGTACACGCAACACCGCGGTGCCGCCAGGAGGCGCGAGTACGATCGTTTTGAAAGTCAAAGCCTCGCAGTCCGCTTTGCCGGTCAGTGTTAACCGGGCGACTCTCGTCTGCGGTGACGACAGCATCCTGTCTAACGACTCAGCCGTCGATGTCGTGAGCGGAAGGGAGGGTGATGGGTGGCACGCCTTGGGGCCCGACGGAGGCCCGATCCGTTCTCTGGCCGTCACGCGCGGGCCTGGACCGGTCGTCTATGCCGCTTCTGACCGTCTGTTGTTCAAGAGCACTAATCGAGGAGAGACCTGGACGAGTTGCGCGTCACCGGTCGAGGGCGAGTACATGGCTCTTCTCGCCGTCCATCCCGACAACGACCGTTTGCTTTACGCCGCGTCCGGCTACAACCTTTTCCGCAGCCGGGACGGTGCACGCAGTTGGCAGGCAATCAGTTCAACGATATTCACGCTGACGCCCCGCATCAATCACCTCGTCATCGATCCGGTCAACCAGTCGATTGTCTATATGACCCAGGGCGGTCTTGTCTTCAAAAGCACCGATGGGGGAGAGACGTGGTTCCCGACCACCCCAGCCCTGGAGTCACCCAAGATTGAGAGTTTAGCGATTGCTCCCTCCCGACCGGAGGTCGTCTACGCCGGCGGCCCCAATTCAGTATGGAAAACGAGTGACGCAGGAAGTACCTGGTCGAAACTGGCGGAAACAGGGTCCTTGTGCTTAGCCGTCCATCCGCTCGACAGCGAAACCGTCTATATCGGCAGCTCTACCGGCGGAGTCTCTAGAAGCACGGATGGCGGCGGTACCTGGCAACATCTCAATCCTGGCCTGGGTAATGTCTCAACACTGGTCGTCGACACGGCTGCCGATAAGAGTGTCAGGATTGTGGCTCTCATTGCCGGCTTCATCACCCGATCGATCGATGGAGGTCAATCGTGGGGAACGCTCGGTTCAAACGCCGATTACCAGACTGCTACCAGTTTGGCTGCCACACAAGATGACCTCTTTCTTGGCTCGCCCCGCGGTGTCTTTCACTTCGCGCCTGCCTCCGGTGGCTGGCAATTCACCTCGCACGGTCTGTTTGCCGCCCGAATCTCGGCGCTTGCCCGCGATTCCGAAGGTGCCACCTATGCAGCCACTGAGCAGGGTCTCATGGTCTGGCGGGGAAATGCGTGGCAACTCATGCCGGGGACCGAAAACCATGGTCCAGTCCGGCTGGTTGTGGTTGACCCGACCGATTCCAGAGTGATCTACCTCGTTTCATCCGCGCTTTACCGAACGACCGATGGGGGCGCTGCCTGGGTGACCGCGAGCGACAATTTGAAGGGGGTGGTCAACTCGCTTACCTTTCACCCTGCAAACTCCTCGATAGTCTTCGCAGCCACAACTGAAGGCATCTTCAAAAGCACCGACCGCGGTTCGACCTGGATCAATTTGTCATCAAACCTGCCCTCAAACCTGCCCTCTTTCATGTTGTCGGTCACCAAAGTGGCGGTGGATCCAAAGAATCCCTCCAGGCTGTTTCTAGCCAGGGCCGACCATCTCTACAGGAGCACGGACAGCGGTGGTTCCTGGGCACCGCTCATCGCTCCGGGTCTGCTCGGCACCAGGGAGGTCGCCATCGACCCAAACGACAGCGAAGTAATCTATGCGATAGGGCCTGGCGGCTTCTTCCGAAGTACGGATGGCGGGGATCACTGGGCGCAGAGTTCCAGCGGCTTGGCAGGATTCGCCCTGGGTATATCTGCGCTTCAGATCGATCCGCGTTCTCCGTCGATTCTCTATATCGCGACATTCGACGGTGTGTACGCATCTGCCGACCAGGGTGCGAGCTGGCATCCGCTCAACGCGGCCTTGCCCGGCGGCTCAGCTAATTTGATCGCTATCGACGCAAATGCCCCTGGCACGCTCTGGGTAGCCACGTTCGCCGGGCTCTACTTCGCAGACCTCCGGCCGGACGTGCTGGTGATCAAGGGCCACCAGGGGAGCCTCGTGGCCGGCCGCCTCTCAAGCTATACTTTGACGGTTGCGAATACCGGGGATGAAGCGACTACCGGGACGGTGACCGTGACCGATTCGCTACCCGCGGAATTGACCTTTGTAAGCGCCTCGGCGCCTGGCTGGAACACAGGTGTCGATGGGAAGTCGATCCGGTTCAGCCGCGTTGATCCGATGCCTCCTCATTCGACACGCGAGATCACTTTGCAGGTCGAGGTCTCATCCGCCGCTTCCGGAGTCTGCACAAATGTCGCGTCGCTCTCCGTGGATTTCGATCGCGACACCGCCGACAATTTTGCTTCAATTGCGTCGAACGTGGTTTCAGGCGCGATCTACGCTTATCCTTTCGTCACCGGTGGAGAGGGGAAATTCACCGGGCTGGCCCTCGCCAACTACGGCGAAACGGAAGCGGCTGTTCAGCTGACTGCTTTTGGTCAGGACGGCTCGCCTTTGCCGTTTTTCGGGAACCCGGCCGTCCTCTCTATTCCCGCCCGATCGCAGCTTGCGGCCTTGGCCAGCGAGTTGTTCGACGTCAATTCTGACGCGACGCAGCTTGGCTGGATAGAGCTCTGGAGCAGTCACCCGCTCGGGAACATATTCCAGGTCGGAGGGGCGGCCTCTCTGGACGGCGGAAGTGTCCTCTCCCAACCGGCGAAGACGCTCTTTTTCACTCGATTGATGGACGGCGGTCTGTTTCAGGGGCGGACGGGGAGAACGACGGTGAGCCTCGTCAACCTCGGGTTCCAGCCGGTGACGGTCGAACTGCGGCTGATCAAAGACGCCAATCCGGCCGCCACCCTAAGAACGATCTCGATTCCCGCCCGTGGCTGTACATATGCAAGTCCAACTGAGTGGTTCGGGGATCCGATGCCGGAAGCCGACTACTTGCGGGCCGATGTTACGCAGGGTGACGGCTTGGTTGGTTTCGAAATGATTGACGCGAACGAGCCACAGGCGACAATCATCCTCCCGGCTGCCACCGGTGATCCCGGCGTCGCCTTAGGCGGACAGACCCTCTTTTCGGCACAACTCGCCGCCAGCCACGGTTTCTATACCCGAGTGAAGCTGGTCAATACCGCGACAGAGAGCCGGCGAATAACGCTGCGGGCAACGGGCGATATCGGGCAGCTGCTCGCCGATCCCGTGGTTGCGGATTTGCCCGCCGGGGCTTCGTTCGACCAGGATGCTGCGACGCTGTTTCAATGGACGTCGACGGAACGGATCGGCAGCTTACGCGCCGAGGCGAATGGAGCCGGAATCATCGGCGATGTCCTGTTTGGTGACATTGACGCCGGAACTACGGCCGCTGCTTTGCCACTTCAAACCCAACTCATGACGGAAGCAGTCTTCGGGCACGTGGCCAACGGGCTCGGTTTCTTCACCGGGCTGGCGGTTCTGAATCCCGGGCAGGTGGAGACGGATGTCACCATTCAGGTATTTGCCAGTGACGGACGACAAACGGGAGAGACACTCCGCCGCCTGGCCGCCGGTGTCCGACTGGTCGGGCTCGTGACCGAGTTGATGCCCGAAACGACGGGTCAGATTGGCGGTTACGTCAGGCTTGTATCCACTCAGCCGATTGTCGCCCAGGAGCTGTTCGGAAACGGCAACATCCTGTCGGCCGTAATCCCGACCATTGTCCGATAAGTTGACTGCTGAACAACCGAAAACAGCTGGTGGGTTCGGGGTTCGGGGTTCGGGGTTCGGGGTTCTGAGGTTCAGATTCAACAGGCTCACGGCCTGGCGTAACAGATTCCGAGGTTTTGACTTGGACCCCGAACCCAGAACCTCAGAACCCCGAACCCCGAACCCAGAACCCCGAACCTGTGCAGTCCACGTTGCAGCGGACCCGCTGGGAAGGACGGTAAGCCCGAAGATCGAGGGGCTGGCTTTCGTATGAGAGTGTTCTGCGGCGAGGCGCCGACGATCCAAGGCCTGGTGAGGTACACGCCAATCAAAAACCTGACGTGATATTGAACGACACGCACGTTTTGTCGCTTGCCCGCCGAATCTACTCCAACTATCTTGCCTGTGGTTTTCGTCGCTTCGTTTCATAAAACGTTTGTAGAAGGTTCGTTTCTAGATATTGGGAGGTCTTAATGAAGGCAGTCTGCCAGAAGTCGCTTCTTGTGCTCTCGGTCTGTTCATCCCTGATTGTGATTACACCCTGTCAGTCCGATTCGACATCACGCGGCTTGAAGACGCCGGATAGCGTCCGCTATGCACCGAGTGCATTGGGACCCCAACACAGCCAGGCTTCACCGCAACTCGTTCGAGGTTTTGGAACGCTACCCCTTGCCTTTGAACCGAACCGGGGCCAGTCGGCAAAGCCCGTCAAATTCCTGGCCGCCAGCGGTGAGGTCGCGTTGTTCCTGACCCCCCACGAAGTTGTTTGGACCTTGCCGGCAAGGACAAAAGGCCTGACTTCTGCTGGCATGACGACCCTCCGTATGCAGTTCGCCGGGGCAGCCTCGAACCCCAGGATAACGGGAGAGAACCTGCTCCCGGGCGTCAGCCACTACTTGCGGGGGGTTGACCGGTCCCACTGGCGAAGGAACGTGCCACGTTACGGGCGTGTGCGGTCTCATCGCGTCTATCCCGGCATCGACGTTGTCTTCCATGGCAGGACCGGAGAGCTGGAGTATGACTTCGAGGTTCAACCGGGCGCCGATCCGCAGGCGATTCGCATGACGTTTGCCGGCGCCGGTAACCTCGGTCTCACATCCGAGGGTAACCTTGTCACGGAGCTTGGGGGTGATTCGATCACCCTGAAAGCCCCCACGGTTTACCAGCAGACAGCCGAGGGCCGGAAGTTGGTGAACGGAGGGTATCGCTTGTTGGCCGAAGGGAAAGTGGGATTCATCCTGGAGGCCTATGACCCAACCGAAACCTTATTCATCGACCCTATCCTGAGCTATTCGACAGTGTTCGGAGGCGCCAGCATTGACGAGGCGGTGAGCGTGGCGCTGGACCCCGATGGCTACATCTACGTCGCGGGGACGACCTCTTCGAAGGATTTTCCGGTCGCCGGTCCCTTGCAGTCGGCGCTCAACAAGGGGCTGAGCTCGTCACGCGATGCTTTTGTCGCGAAGCTGACGCCTGACGGAACCAGCCTCGTATACTCTACATTCCTCGGAGGAGCGAAGACCGAGCAGGTCTACGATCTTGCGATCGACAGCGCGAAGAACGCTTATGTTGTCGGC
>RPQK01000048.1 GCA_003819755.1 Acidobacteriota bacterium
AGAATCCTCCGGCCCCCGAAGCCGGCGAGCGGCTCCCCGGTTGCCAAAAGGCGTTCCAGGCCGTTGGTCTGGGAGTAACGGAAAAGACCCTGCTGCTCGGGATTGATGCGGGTTTGGAATACTACGGCTCCTTGTTCATTAAGCCTCACGCCCTCAAAACCCTGAATCGTTCCTCCGCCTGGTGCGAGTTGTTCCGCCTCGGCGATGACCCTCGTTTCTCCCGTCCTCGAGTCTGAAAAGTAGAGCTGCCATTTGGAGACCAGGGAGGAGCATGGAGGCGAGCTGCAGGGTGCCGAGGCCAAAACACTGAAAGCCGCGTCGCCGGCATCATTCAGATCGAAAGAGGCGGAGTCGACAACGAGCAGGTGCCCTTCGGGCAGGTCCGCGGCCTCAAGGAGCACTCGCACAGCTCGATCCTGCTTGTCGAAGAGGAAGACCGCCCCGACCTCGTCATCGAGCATCGCCGGGAAAAGGACGTCTGCCTGGTTGTTGAATGCGAGCCTGTCCGACAAACGGTGGTACTTGAGCCCGGCAACAGCCGATTCCGCCCCTTCGACAGCAATCGCGACCGTGGGGGTCCCGGGCAGGCTCAGAAAGACCCCGGCGGGAAAGATGTCACCTCCGTTGAGGATGGCACGAAACGCCACAGCGCCGTTGTTGTTCATCTCCGCCGATGTGATTTGCGCGTACGTGGCGCCAAGACCTGTGAGGCGAGAGCAGAGAGACAAAAAGACAATGAGAGCCAAGCGAAAAAGTGGGGTCCATGTCATCATACGATTCCCCCGGATTCCGCCTCTAACGTCATCGTACAACCAAACACTGTTCGCCGTTCAGCGTTCAGCGTTCCCCGTTTCTGGGTTCAAAACTTCGCTCTCAAGGTTGACCCCTAACAGCTGCGATGATTTTAGCATTACTCGACCCACGCCTGTGAGCCTCCGAAGAAGAGTCGCCCGTCCGACTCGGGGCAGGCACGATTTTTTCATTAACTTACGGGCACCCAGTTTGAGCATCCGACGGCGAGTTGATGTGAAAGCGGCGCGCCCGGCCCGCTCGCGACCCTACGGAAGTGCCTCGTTTATCATCTTCCCGCACGGCCATAGTGTAAAAATGGCTTCACGCTTTTCAGGAACCACTTCTAGGCGGTACTCGCCGGTGTTGTGCCGATCTGCAAATTCAAGATCTGGGTTTTCGCCCAAGTCCGGAATTCGGTCGTAATGCCAGTGCGGGGATGCCCCCCCCGCCGTTGCGGTGGACCGTACATAATCCAGACTCGATGCCGACACTGAGGACTTCCGCCAGGAATGCCACCGTACTCACCAAATGCTCGAACCCTACCTCTACCGGCACCGGATTTTCTCAGACCAATTCTCACACCAGACCGCGTCCGATCTTCCCGGCCGGCCCGCTGGATACTAGGCCGCTTCAAGGGGACGTACGTCGCTTTTGATGCGCTCAGCCGAAGCCCGCTGTGCGACCTCCAGGTCATAGGCCGACTGAAGATTCATCCAGAACTCCGGGCTGTTTCCAAAGAACCGCGCGAGACGCAAGGCCGTATCAGCGCTGACGCTACGCCGTCCGTTAACGATCTCGCTGATGCGGGTCACCGGAACCCGGAGATCGCGTGCCAGCCTGTTAATGCTTATTTTCAACGGCCGCATCAGGTCTTCCCGAAGTATCTCTCCTGGGTGCACTGGCGGCATCAGGTTGCTCTTTTTCGGCATGATTACCTCTCAGTGATAGTCAACGATTTCGACGTCGTAAGTCTCTCCTTCTCCCCAAACAAAGCAGATTCGGAACTGGTCGTTGACTCGTATGCTGTGCTGGCCCTCGCGATCGCCCTTGAGCGCCTCCAGGTGATTGCCCGGGAAGACTGACAAATCGGCTAATTCGTGATCCGCGGCCAATTGCCGGAGTTTCCTCTGAGCCACGCGCGCGAAAGCCGAAAAACGCTTCGGTTTCTCGCCTGCGAACAGGGCTTCTGTGTGCTTACAGCGAAAGGACCGTATCAATCGCGCGATTCTATCACTCGACGCGTATAACGCGCCACAGGATAACCGCCTTCAGGGCGGCGCACGGGGCTGGTAATAATCTTAACCGATGGGCCACTTGTCGGCTCATTCGCGACTCACCCGTTGCGCCAGCCAGGCGCGAGTTATGTAGCGGACCTCCATTGGCCCGGTTGAGACGTCGGGAAGGAGCATTCGAATGCCGTCCAGGATAGAGGCAAGACAATCGCCGGCGTGGCGCCGCAAGGTTGCGTGTGATCGCCAGGCCTCCAGCCAGTCAACCGGATCTACCGTCTGCACATGATTGTGCTCGAGAATCTCTACGACCCGAAACAAATGGCCCGCTTCCATGAAGGGAGCCTGATCTTCGCGACGGGTGCCGTACCGGTAACCCGGCAGGAACGTATGAATCAATTTCTCAATCCGCTGTTGCAGCGGGTCGTTCAGGTCCCGAAAATTCCAGAGGCAGGCAAGCCACCCTCCCTGACAGAGAATCCGCCAGCTTTCCCTTAACGCGTGCTCTTGCTCGACGACGTTGAATGACGAGCCAAACGTCACCACGTCGAAATGAGAAGCGGGGAGCCCCGTATCCTCCGCTCTGGTATTGTGCCAGGTTACGGAGGGAAAAGCCCCGGTTCTCTGCTGGCCTATTCTTCTCATGGCTGTGTTTGGCTCCACGGCGGAAACTTGGAAGCCCCGCAGAGCAAGAGGGACGGTAAGGTTCCCGGTCCCGGCACCCATATCACAAACCCTCAGACCTGGCCGCCCGCCCAGTTGTCGGAGGAGATCGTCGAGAAGGACCGCGCTATAAGGGGGACGTTTGCGATAGGCATCAGCCAGTTGTGTATAGTCCCATTCGAGTTTCAAAGGCCGCCCCTGGTTTGCCTGATTCTGGTAGATACCTCTTGCCACAGCGTCTCGGCGCTTTCCTGTGGTGTTCGGGTACCATCGTTGTCGATTGTCATATCGGGACTCGATGGGTACTCGCAAGGGAGGTCTTTCCCGACGACCATGTTCGCGCTCGCACCAGACCGCCCGCTGTAGAGGCCTCTCTGATCCCTTGCGACCAGGACCTCCATCGGCGCCCGGATATACACTTCAAAGTAATGTGAGAGGTTCTTCCGGTTCCATTCACGACACTCTTCAAACATCGAAATAGTGGCGATCACGACGTTCAGACCGCGCTCTGAGAGCAACTTGCAGAGGAGCCCGTAGCGACGGGCGCACTCGAAGCGTTCTGAAATTGAATACCCGGCTTCGGGCATCACGACGCGGCGAAGCTCCTCCCCGTCCAGAACCACAGACCGCGGGTCATGCTTGACCAAGATCGAAAAGAAGTTGCGAGCTATGGTCGTCTTGCCGGCGCCGGCGAGCCCCGTGATCCAAAAGACCCAGCCCGATCCCTTGCCTGCGTCAGTTTCTGCAAGAACGTGGCGAGAATCCCGATTAGCGCCAGTCATGGCTCCATCCCCGGCTCGACCGCGCTCGATTCTCGTACAGTAATAGATCCTCGACGGTGTCCACTTCGCACCACCTTCCCGCGCCGGGGACACCGGCGATGCGGGCCCCGGAACGAATGAGCCGGGCCAGGAGCGCGGTGATATCCAGGCGCCTTACCTCCGGCTCGCCCATGCCGGACAGACAACTGAGGATTTGTTGCCAGCCGGAAGGGGTGAGTTTGACCAAACCGATGTACTGTCCTTGCACCGAATCCAGAGAGCGAACCTTCTGCCCTATTTCCTGGATCCGCCCGTCGCTCTCCCGAAATGACTCGGCATCGACTTCCGGCTGTTCAAACCTGTCTTCCCAAAGCTCTCGCCAGCGAGTGTCATAGGCGACGGCAATGTCCGCCGGCGAACCCCGGAGAAGCGACACCCAGTCGGGATGGTAGACAATATCGCTGTAAGCAACGAGAGAGGCGGCCTCCTGCAGCCAGCGGGACGCCACCAGCAGCGAGGAAACGATACTCGACGTGGCCCATTCGGGATTGTGAAAAGACTGCAGCTCGTAAGGAATCAGCAGGTTAGCCAGGTAACCCGTTACCAGGCAGATTTGCGAAATGCCGCCCTCTCGTAGAGCCGTGAGCTGCCAGTCGAGCATCGGCCGCCCAGCGAGCGGGAGCAGGCACTTCGGTCGATTCCCGGTCAGGCGGCCAACGCGGGAACCTCGGCCGGCGGCAAGGATGAGCGCCCTGTTACAGTTCATTGTAGAAATACCGGATGAGAGACAACCCGGCATCAGCCGCCTCGGGACCCCTTTCTGGATGCCACTGGGAGGCTATCGTTCGGCGCCGAGTGTTTACGAAACCTTCTACCACCCCATCCCCGGAGAGGGCCCATATCTCCAGTTCCGGCTGGAGCTTTTCGGCGAAGATCCCCCATTCGTGGTACGAGCTCACTTCGCTTCGACCAGCCAACAAATGCCGGCCGAGCTCGGTCGGAGCCTGGACTGGATGTGATCGTCCGGCGTGCACCTGAGCGCAAACCCGCTCGGGGAGGATTCCCGTTAAGAAATAGTGAATCAACTGGAGACCCCGGCAGACACCGAGGACCGGAAGGTTACGCCGGTAACAGAAGTCAAGCATTCGGCGCTCGCTGTCGTCTCGGACTGGACTCTGGCCGATGCTGTTTCCGCCGGTGAGGATGACCGCTTCCAGGCATAAGGCATCGAGTTGAGCCTCGGTCCGCTCTCCAAGATTCGGAAGCGGGAACCAGGTGATGTCCCCGAGCGCCCGATAAAGAACCGCCGGCCAATCATGCGCCAGGCAATCATGTTGCTCTGCCCTGCCATGCAGCTGATCAACCCGCATGGACAAACCCAGGCGCTTAGACATACAGACCTCGAACAGTGCCCTCGCCGCAACTCAATTCTATGCGCGGCGACACGGCTAGAGCCTCGAACAGAGGCTCACCTACCCCAATTGCCGCCGGCAGCGACATCTCGGCGCATCGAATGGCCATGTGCGAGTTGCTTCCACCATATTTCGTGATCAGACCTTCGATCCGTTCGCCGAAAATCCAGTCAAATCCCGGATCGGCGCTTTCGATTAAAACGATCTTGCCACGAAGAGCCGGGGGCGAGATCGTGTCGCCGGGGCCGACGCACGCAGGAGATCCTTCGGTTCTGAGGGTGGTCACGAAGTTGGGGGCAGTGTGACCTTCGACAATCCTGTAGACGTCCTGCGGCCCGATGATGAGCTGCGGGAGTCGCACCGTCTCGTCGTCCTGGTATTGCCTTCTCCTGTGCTCAACCTGTTCGACGTGCTCCCGATTCGTCCCGCTCAAGGACTTCAGTGTAAGGAAGGACAAGTCATCCCTGCTTAAGCCGCATGTTTCGCCCCACCGGGCGATTAATTCGAGCGCATCAGACAGATTCCGCGAGAAAACGAACTTCGCGTATTCCCGCCCTTGGATTGCCCCACGGCAATACTCCAGTAGCTCCTCAGCATCAAAACGGAATCCTGCCTCCCCTGACAATTCATCGATTGATCTCCGCTCAGAAAAGGAAAGAGCGAATTCTCTTGAAGTGCGCTCCAATAAGACACCCGGGTGCGGATCGGCTTCGAACAACTCCAGACTCTGATCGTATCGGGACGAGCGGATATCAAACGAGCTCGGCCGCAAGTGGCCAAAACGGCTGTTGAATAGCGCGACTGAAAGCCGGCCCGCCCGCACCTCGGCCAGCGCTTTCCCGACCTCTCTTGCAGGCGAATGAAGTGAATTGCGAAAGGCGGATAACCTCGCAGGCTCCCAGGCGCCGCGGCTGACCAATGATCGCAGAAGTACCTCGGCAATGAAGGCGTGACGCGCTGTGACGGCGAAGGGCAGGCTGCCCAGCTCATGACACTGGCGAAGCAGCAGCCTGAGAGGTCCCAACGAAACCGCCTGGGCACGCACGGCTTCTTCAGATCTCCTGTTAAGGATGGACACTCGTCTTAGAGCGCGCGCCAACGACCCGTTCAACCGGACGCATTGCCTGGTCAGATCGATGAGCCTTCTCCGGTATTCCTGATAGGCGCTCGGCCGGAGGAGCCCGGGGTACCAGGAACGATGGTTGGCCTCGAAACAAAAATCGTAAACGGTTTGGACGATTTCGAACTCCACCTTGTCGTGAAGATGGGGATGCAAGCACAGCCGGGAGATCCACGCGTCAGCGAGCAACTCCTCCGTTAATACGCTCACGCCGGCGGGCAACAGCGAGTTGAAGCTGTTGCGCACGTCGACAAACGGCCGCCCGGCTAAAAGCCTGATCAGGGGCTGCGCCGCGACTTCTTTGTAGCCCATGCCGGCACGCGCGACCCGCCAGGCTCTGCGGCCGATCAGCGCCTGGAAAAGTGATACCGCCAGAGGACGCGGATGAGGACCAAGGAGTTCTGCCGGGTTCCAGTCGGGCATCTGCCCGAGCACGGTGCGAGAACCGGCCAGACCCCGCACCGGTTTCGAGAATTCCGCAATCTGGCCGGCTAGTTGTCGCAGCAGGATCGAGTGGCGCCTGACCGAGATCCGACTGGAGGGACAAGCGGGCAGCCGCCGGACCTGCAGCAACACCGGCACACCCGCCCGGGTGATGGCGAATTCAACATCGAGCGGCCCTTGTCCGAACAAATCCTCCAGCTCCCGGGTAAGGGCGAACGCCTTCACAGCCGTTTCCGAAAGCATCAGGCGTCCGAGCGCGACCCGCGCAATGATTTCACGCTTACAGCTTCTTCTGCCGCTCGTCACGATGTCGGTGGCGCCCGTCTCGTCGTCGTACTCGAGGATGTAGTATGGCGCGCCGGTGCCCGGTTGACGCGTGAAGACCACGCCGCTCACTCGAACGTCCTCCGCGAATTCCTGAACGAGGATCTGGTCTCTCGGATCGTTGCGCATGCTGTTGCTAACCGCGTCTATGGCGCGCGTTAGCTGGCTCGCGTCGCACTTGACCGCAAGACATGATCGGAAATGCCCTGCCATTGACAAGTCCTGACCATCCTCACGAAAAGAGGAGCTGCGAACGGCGAGAGTCCGTCCGGCAAACTTTGCCAGTATTCCGGACAGGATTCCTGGACGGTCGGAGCGCCAATCAGAGACGGCGAAACACAACAAGTCAGGCACAACCGCAGTTTTCAGTCTTCCTTGCAGCGCGGCCAACGTCGCGGCTTTTGTCGAGCCAGCCGGCAGCGCGGAGGTTCTTCCTCCCAACCCTGCCATCCAACTAGGAGTCGAACCGGTTATTTTCCGCATGGTAACGCCATATTTCCTGCGTAATCTCTGAGAGCTCCGCGCGGGTCGCCCCAAGCGGGTGCTCCCTCAGGTTCAAGTGTCCCAGTTCCCACATCTGTCTGCCTTCCTCGGTAGGCAGCAGCAAGCCGGACTCTCGTGCCAGCTCGTAGAGGGGGGTGGCCGGCAAGGGCACGTATTGCCCGAAGACCGCTCTTTCGGGGTCAATTTGCCTCGTAAGTTCAATGGTCCTCAGCATGTCGCCCTTGCTTTCAAACGGCATACCGATCATGTTGAAGATCATCAGTTTGATCCCCGCTCGTCGGGCGTTTTGCGCAGCGCGCAGGATTTCCTCGTTCGACATGGTTCGGTTCAGATAGCGTCGCCGGTACGACTCCGACCCGCTCTCGACGCCAAACCACATGGAATGGCAGCCGGCACCCGCCGCAAATTCGCAGAATTCGGGCGTCATCCTTTCAACGTGAGAGAAGATTGAAAACGGCAGACAGACATCCTTCTGGTAGGCCCGGAGACACTGACGGGCATACACCATGTCAGACAGGAACATCTCGTCCGCAAACTGGAAGTACTCGACTCCGTAACGATGCTTCAGGTTCACGAGCCCTTCAATAACACTCTCGACACGGTACTTTCGGAGGTACTTGCCCGTTCTCTTGTAGATATTTAGTAACGACGTGTTATTGCAGTATGTGCATCGATGGGGACACCCACGGCCGGTCAGGACAGGAACCGTTAGAAGCCGGCTGGATTCGATTCCGTGAGGCCCCCAGTACCTCAGGTCTTGGCGATCCGCATAGAGTGAATAGTCCGGGAACGGCAGCTTTGAAAGATCGGCCAACACGGGTCCGCTGGTCCTGATCTCGCCGCTCGCCGTTTTTTCCCAGAGTCCGGAGACCGCAGCCTCGTCGCCGGTTTGGAATCGAAGGATCAGATCGACCAGGGGCTGTTCGCCCTCGCCCGAGCAGACATATCGGACCGCGGGGTGAGAAATCGTCTCCGCGGGAGACAGAATCGCCTGGTAGCCGCCAATGACGATCGGAAGCTCGGGAAATTGGCGCCCAAGCTTGGTAAGGTAGGGCACGAGCCGCGGCCAGACAGGGCTCGCGACAGAGATTCCGAGCAGGTCCGGATCGAGGTCGAGAACCTCGCAAACGAAATCCGAAGGAGAAGACTCTGCCTGTATCGGCACCAGAGTCACCCGCAAGCCCGGGACGCGTGCCTTGGCATAGGCGGAGAGGCTGGCTAATGCCAGCACGTAGCTTGGGGTCCAGTAGAAGAAACCGAGCGCGAGGTGAAAATGACGGCGATGCGGCCGGCGTCGAAAACGGCGTCTCCAGTCTTTCCGGAGGTGGGTCAACAAGTGGACAATCTTCGAACCGTCGATCACGACTCCCCCAGCTGCCAATCGTCTTGACCAGCTGCGCCGGCCGGCCGATGACTCGTCTCGAAATTCGAGGCCGCTCTTGTTTGAAGCAGTCTGTTCTCGGCGATCAGCTGACGCCAGCGGAGGCACTCTGCCATCTTGTACAGGTCGGGCAGTTCTCGCCTCCTTCGCGACTGGGCTTTGTAGGATTTCAGCGCCCGGCCAAATTCGGACGCTTCAACCAGCCGGCTGAATTTCGCTTTCACTTCACCGTAAAGCGCAAAATCGACCTCCAATGCCTTCTCGGCCCGGCGTCGAATGTCCTTACCCAGATCGTCGATTTGAAGCCCGCTGGGCGTGGAAAGAACCCGCCACCACATTCCTATGGTTGGGATTTCGGCGAGCAGGCAGATCAGGAAAATGGTTTCTTCAAAGCACTCGGTGATGCCTGCAAGCGCGTAATCCCGCTCAACAGATGTTCTCGCTTCCCGGTAGAGCACGTCGTCATCCTGTTCGGCTTCAGCAGTTGCCCGACCCGCGGTTGCTAAGAGCTCAAACGCCATGGATTGGCGTCGGAATCGACTTGAGGCAAGGAACTGCTCAAAATTGCTGAAGGGAAAATCGTAAGGATGAACGAGTCGGCCATAGTTGAAAGCAGTGAGCATCCTCGGGAGAGGATTTCTGAGGAGTGTGATTCGAGCCCACGGCGGCCCCTGTCGATCACCCGCCGCGTAGCAGTCATGGCCATCAATCCATCTGACCCGGGAGTGGAGTTCCCGGGTCCGAAGCGCGCCCCAAAGAGCACAGTCGTTAGCTTCCTCAAAGACCGGAAAGTCGAGTTGGTTCCGGTACATGTGGAACCTGAAGAGCGAATTGATCGAGCTTCCTCCCACGGCGCCGAGACTCGGAAAGATGATCAGCCGCGGGGGATCGGACGGAGGGAAGGGATTGCATCGACCGTCCACAGGATAGGTCCTGAGATCCAGTGGATATTGTTCGGCCAAATTGACTGCGGTCGGCGAAACCCGGAGAATCTCCCGCTGAATGGTTTGTCCGTCAACTGCAAAATCGAAGGCCAGGAATCCGCTCCGAGCGAACCCGACCACGTCTTGCAGGGCCACGTATGAATAAAAGCCCTGAGCACCCTCCGGAAGCCAGCCGCCGGCAACACCGGGATGAACGCAGCGTAGCAGCGGCAGTTCGCGGCGGCCAATGAGAAGCGAGAGAGAGGAATCCGGCCGGTCGTCTTCGATCCACCCGGCCACCAATTCAAGTCTCTCTGTCAAAAGCCGATCGGCTGGTCTGTCGAGATGAAGGAGCATCGAGCAGTAAATCCCCATACCTTCTGATGCAGGTTGGGGAAAAAAGACGAGTAGGCGACAATCCGCGTCCGCCCCAGTCGGCGGGAGACCTTAAGATAGGCATGCGGCGGAACGGAACGATCAACCGAGCGAATCGTATGGGAACCCGGGCCGCTGTCGGCGGCGCGGTCGTGAATGGCCGCGCTTGACGGCGACCCTTGTCAGTAGATCGGGCGGCCCGGCCGGACACAAGATGCCCGTCATGCGGGGCCAAGCGAATGGCCGCTCCTTCACTGAGAGTGGGTCGCTTCCGAACTACTCGAACCGGTTGTCCCATCGGCTGATCGTTGTGTTCGGTTCCGCAGGCTCCACCCAAGCAAAAGGAAGGTTTAATATGGGGAGCAAGGCTTGCGCATATTTAAGCCGCCTTTAATATAGGAGAGGCTTGGGGCTGGTATGAAAGGCAGGCCGAATTATGGCGAGCAGGTCTGAGTCATCGGATTCTCGTAGCCGGGCGGGCCGATATGTCAGACAAAGCACAGGTTACCGTGCGTTCATCCCCGCGCCTTTACCCCCCGATCCGCCGGTCGTCCTCACTGGCACGCTTCAGAGGCTGCTTTCCGACGCCGATCGAGCGCTCGGACGGTTGGATGGCTCCCTTCTGACGCTTCCTAACCCGGACTTGTTTGTGTACATGTACGTCCGCAAGGAGGCGGTCTTATCCAGCCAGATCGAAGGGACACAGAGCTCTCTTCAGGATCTGCTTGCAGCGGAAGCGCAGGTGCTGACCCCCGACAGCCCTCTGGATGTCGACGAGGTCATCAATTACGTAACCGCCATGAACTACGGTCTCGGGCTGCTTGGTCAACTGCCAGTCTCAATCCGGCAATGGGTTCCGTCTCTTGGAACAGCTTTATGAACGCCCATTTATCTCTGTTGGTCAGGTTGTGAGCATAACGGGAACGACATACCCTGCCGCAAACGATCTGGTTCACAAGCTGGTTGAGCTCAGGATTTTGACCGAATCGACGGGCCACCGACGAAACCGCCGGTTCCTCTACAAGCCCTATGTTCAGCTGTTCAGTGAGTGATGCATGCCGAAGAAGAGCGGAAGATGAGATCCATGCTGCCTCGCTTTGGCCGAACGATAGCGGGCCAGCTGGGGCAATGAGCTGCCCAAGGAAGTGAGCGCGCTTTTGCGAGCGCAGCGAGCCTTCGGAGTGCGCACGCCATGCTTGCGCCTTTTTTTCACCTTCGGTTTACGATGGGCAAGAAAGGCGCAAGCATGGCTTGCGCACTCCGAAGGCTCGCTTCGCTCGCAAAAAGCGCAAAGCTTCGCTGCGAACTCGCTCAAATGGGCCTTTAGAACGCATTCAAGTCGTAACCGCTCTTTTGCACACCCTGCTGGCCCTGGTAGGTCTTGACCGCCCCTGTCTCGTTGTCAGTTATTGTCAACGTGTAACCCACATCGGTGAGAGCGGCGAAGAAGACCCAGAATTTTCCATTCACTGAGCGCCCGTCAAGCACTTTCACCAGCAGTTCGGCGTTCGCTTTGTCGAAGAACCAGAAGTAACCCGAATCAGTGGACAGCGGAACACCATACCCGGTGCCCGTAGCTCCTCCAGCGGTTGTCCAGTCGACCCGGACTGTGAACCGGGAGTCGAGAACGAGATTGCTGGTACTGGCGGCTTCCGAATAGAGTGAAGCTACTTCCTCCGGCGTCAGAGCGCGATCGTAGAGGCGCATCTCGTCGATCTTTCCCGCAAAATCCTCCGACCCTCCATACTCGGAAGCCCCGATGTCCCACAGGGGCCGGCGCGCTTCTATGTACTGCTTAACCGTACATACTCCCTGGCCATCCAGGAAGAAACGAGTGAGCTCCCCGTCATACGTGAGAGTCAAGTGGTGCCAGACCCCTGGCGAGACCTGCGCCCCTGTGTCGACACCTGAACCCCAGAAGAACCCACCGATTCGGCCCCCAAAATTGTTCATCGAGGGAAACAGCTCGAAAACCATGCCATTTGTGAGCAGTGCATTCCCATTGTCGGTGTTTTCTTCCGCGAGGTTCACCCAGGCGGAAACCGTCATGGGACCGTTCCAAGGTGCGTCGAGAACGACGCCCATCGCGTGGTTCGGATATCCCTCAACCAGGCTCACGCAGCCGCCGACGCGGCCGGCCGCGTCGAAGGAGGTATCAAACATGGTGCCCATGTCATGGCCATAGGCTGAACTGTCAAGCGCAAGGTTTGCCAGGTCATCAAATTTCCAGTGTGCAATCAGGCTCAGGTCCGCCGCCTGGCCGGTCAGGAAATTCAGGCGCGGTCCGCCGGAAAGAACGTCCAACTGCATTGCAGCACCGTTCGCAGCCCCAGGAAACGCGTTGATATCGTGGAAAGAAGCCAGGGTTCCCTGGTTATTGTGGTACGTCCGAACGGAGCCAGTGACAAGATCCCTTATCGTCAGCGTGAACTCGACATCGGTCAGAGCCCCGTAGAATACCCAGTAGTGCTGATTTACTGACCGGCCGTCCAGCACCTTCACCAGCAACTCCATGTTGGTCGGGTCGAAGAACCAGAAATAACCCGAGTCTGTCGACATGACGCGGGCGGTTCCTTCTCCGGAGCCGTTCGGAGTCTGCCATGTCACGTCAACTTTGAACCGGCCCTCGTGGAGGTATAGATCTCCGGCGTCTTTGCTGACTGTCACGGTTCCGTAAGCCACGTTATCCGCCGAGTCGTTCTCGCCGGGCGTGTCAACGACCGCCTTGCTTGTCACGATCCCCGCAGCACCGTGGCCGACTTCGACTCGAAGATAGAAATTGTCGCTGGCTCCGGGGGCGAGGGCAGCCGTGCGAGTGCAGGTGACCGAGCTGCCGGCGGCGGCACAATTCCAGGACGCACCCTCCTGACTGGTGAAGCTCATGCCGGACGGCAGGAGGCTGGCGACCGTGATGGGACCAGCAGTTCCTCCTGTACCGTTGTTGGTCACCGTCATTCGATACCGGGCAGATCCGCCGACCGCAAAGGTGGAGGAGCCGTCTTGCAGGGGATCGACAGCGATAGTCAGGTCCGGCACCAGGACGTCAGGCGCATATGTGTAAGCGTAAACGCCGCTGTGGTCAAAGGGGGTCTGCGACATGTCATTGTGCTGATAGCCAACATAAATGGTGTGATGTGAGCCGTTTGCCACTAACAGCGAGCTCTGAACTAACTGGACTAACGGGGCTTGAAAGGGCCCCGCTTCGAGGCCGGTGGAGGTCCAGTTGTTGCCGCGATCAAAAGTGGTGAATACACCACCTTGCTGCGCGACGGCATAGACGTGCGTAGGGTCGAGCGGATCAAACCAGAAGTTTTCCCCTGGCAGGAAATTGAGGAAGCCGTACGGGGTCTCTTTCCAGAAGCCTTGGCTGTAGTCGTACCAGCTGGCGCCGCCATCGGTGCTTTTCAGGATTCCGGGCTGGCCTCCCGGTTCCTGCCCGAGATAAATAGTAAAAGGATCGTTCGGGTCGTATTTCAGGCACAAAGCCCTGTACGGGAGCCACTCGACCCAGTTCTCGCCCCCATCGTAGGTCTTGTAGACTCGGTCGTATCCCAGGGCGACAAACGTTCCGTCAGGCGCAAATTGCACCGACCTCAAACCGTATGTTCCAAGCCCGCGCAGAATCGTTCTCCAGCTCGCGCCCCCATCCGTGGACTTAGCCACTCCCTGGGTTACCGGGACGAAGAGGGTATCAGGCTGGTACGGATGGAAACAGATCGGCCCCCTTCCCGGTGCGGTCGTCCAGGGAGCCCAACTCGCTCCTCCGTCTGTGCTTTTGAACACTCCCAGGCCCCCGGTTTCAAGCAACGCGTAGATGTTGCTTGGATCATGCGGATTCACTTGAAGGCGAGTTACGCTCGCACGGCCTTCGGAGTCCAGAAGATCCTTTCCCACCTGTTCCCAGTGCAGACCTCCGTCGGTGGTCTTGAAAACCCCGTACCCTCCCCCGTCATCCGCGGTGCCGGCATAAAGAATCAGCGGATTTCCGGGATCCGCGACCAGAGTGGCAACCAGCCGATTATCCAGCCCGATGCGGGTCCATTTATTGACGCCCGCCTCTGCCGGACATCTGAAAAGCAGGCATGCGAACAGAAAGAACACCACCAAACGACCACGACGCAGCGAAAGCATCTTCCCAACTCCACGAGAAAGGTTAAAATTTTAGCATGAGAGTCTACTACCAACCAGGGTAATCTGTCCACGAACCAACAGTGACGATTCACGAATCGTGAGCGGTTGGTTGCTAGTCGAACGCTTTGTCGAAAAGCGAAAGGACCCCAAAGACCTCAAAGACCCCAAGGACTTAGCCAATCTTAAGTCCTTGGGGTCTTTGAGGTCTTTGGGGTCCTTTCGGTTTTCGACAAAGCGTTCGGAGGTGGAGTGCCAGGGCTTCAGTTTTTCTAACGGTGGAACGGGGTGAGAGTCGGAAGGGAGAGAATGGTACGGAGAGGGCGCCGGACCCGGCGTTTTCGCGGCAAAGGTCCGGCATCTTCGAAAATGATGCCCGTATACCGTTGAAAGGAACCGATGGTCACTCTGATCCGATCTCCCATTGTGGCTGAGACGGTCGGCGGAACGTCGGGCGAGACCGGCGTAACTCGAATGGATCTTCCGAGCAACCATCGCGGGGCAGCGACAGTGAAGCTCGATCCCGGTGCCTGGTTCACCACGTCGGTAACGAGGTCCAGATCCGTATTATTCAGGTCAATAAAAAGCCGGCGCGCCTCGGGCCATTCGTACAAAGTGAGGCCAACGGTGCGAGGAACGGTGTCGGCCTGAACCAGCAGCGGACGCTTTTCATCAAGAAGCTCTCGCAGGGCGTCGCTGAAAAGGGAGAGGTTCTCTCGTTTATCGTCCAGATAATAACTCATCCCAATGTTGTCCCGAATGTACAAGACCCTCCCTTCACCGAGCGACTGCAGTCGACGGCTGGGCGCCTGCGAAGGATCGGCAACACCTGTCACTGACTTAAAGCTCGACCCGTCTGAATTGACAGCAAAGTTCCCGCTTTCTCCGCGCCTGATGCCGCTCTTGCCGGTGACGACCAACAACCCGCCTCGCCGCACCCACGGTTCGACTACATTCTGTACATCGGCAAGATCGAAGACGTCCGAGTCGGGCACGATCAGGACGCGCAGGCCCGACAGCCTCTGCGGTGTCAATTTCCACTCGGGAATCGCAACGTACTGCTGGTGCAGCTCGGTCAGCGCGGTTCCCCACCCCCAGTGAGCGAACTGGTGCGGCTGGCGCTCCAGGTCAACAAAGCCGCCGGGGGTGGTGAAGGCGAGAACCGAAGATGACGAGTAGTAGACACCCACATCGGCGACCGGCATTCTGTCCCCGTACCGATCCTTGATCGATCGGACGAAGCGAAAGAACGCGCCTTGCTGCTCCGGCGTTCCAGCCTCGGTTACAGTGTTCTCCAGGTAGATGGGAAGAGCGTGGGTCGCCAACATCTCGTAGTAGAGCGCGTCCGCCACTCCGGCGCGTCCCTGGTGCTCGGCGGGAATATGCATCCTGGCGGTTACGAATCGACTGCGGGCGTGCTCGCGGGCCAGCTTGAAGACCGGGGCAAAGCGGCCTCTCGGAGGCAGCGTGATTCCGCGCGATCCGGCGGCTACGGCCCACTCGGACGTCATCTCGGTGGCCACCTGATCAAGATTGCCGCGGACCCACCCGAGGCTGTAGAACGGTATGTCATTGCCCTGGACCACAAAGTCATGAACGCCGGCTTGCTCGGCGGCGCTCTTTGTCGCCTCGTACCATTCTGTGAGTGCCTTCGTTCCACTCTGCCGCTTGTGGATCAGATAAGCCTGCCAAAGGGGGTAGTCAAGCCATCGGGCGTCAACCCATCGAGCGTCATCGAAGTCTTTGTCGTTACCGCCCCAATCAACGACTTGTTTGCGAAGCGCCGTGCGAATATCGAAAGTCCCGAGATCCGGGATCCCCCAGGCTTTAAGCGTGTCAGCCGGGAACCGCTCAGAGAGAAATGATCGGAACGTGGCCACCGACCATTCACCGAAAGCGCCCATCACGGGCGGGCTGCCGAGTCCGTCAAAAGCCGAGAAGTTGTCGGCGGTGATGCCATTAAGTCCGGCATCGGCTGCCATTAGAGAACTCGCGCGTTGGTACCCGATCCAAGCCGGACACGCAGCGTCTTTGGGGAAGCCCATATTCCCCGTATAGCGGCCGTCTATCAAGAGAAGTCCGTCCAGCGGCATTTTCGGGAGTCCTGTGTTCGGATCCACCGCGACCGGTTCCACCGGCTGGGGCACCAGGATTCCGAGCACGTTCTTGGACGATGCGGCGTCCAATACCCGCGAGGTCCGGGGATCCTTCGGGTCCCCCGTGTATCCGGAGGCCACTCTCCCGTCCGGGTACGTCATAGGAGGGCCAGAGTAGCGCGGGTGATTGCGTGTGTAGGGACGAGCGTACTCTTCATCATCAAAGAAGCTCTGCGGTCCCACCCAGACGATCGGGCCCCCACTGTAGTTCCACCAATTCCAGTTGTGTGCAACCAAAGGGATGTAGTCAAAAGCATCTTGTCGAGCTCCGAGCTCGCCCACAAAACAACTGGCTGTCCCGAAAGCTTCCCAGTATCCGAGGGTTCTGACACCGACACTCTGAAAGGCAGGAACCAGGAAGGGATCGCCATGGACAATTTGACCGTAGGTGCCAAAGCCTGGATTGAGCTGCCCAGCACTAAGCACGACGTTGGCGCCGCCGACCAGGTGCGGCGGCAGTTCCCTCGACCACACCTCGGCAATCAGCGGAAAATCGTCCCACCACGGACGCGGCTCTCCCTGCGCGAATGCCCGCGAAACCGGGAAAAGGGATATGAGCCAGAGAATCAGCAGGGAAATACGCCTCTTGGTCATGGTCCTCCTCCCGATCAGCGGACAACCAGGTTGCCGCCGCCGATCGTTTGCTCCACTGTTATCGTCCCGTTCCGACTGCTGGCGAACCACAATGTGCCGTTCTCGTTTCAGACGTTCCCCTAATCCGTCCATGCGCGAGTGTGACTGGGAGCGGAAAACCTCTGGCTTTCTTTCCCACAGGTTCGCTGGCTGGAAAGCAATCTGGGGTCCAAAGCCGAGGGGCGCGCGTGGGGCGCTGTTGCGGGGAAGTCTGGTGCCAATTCGGGGCACGACGCTCCTGACATTTTGTCAGAAGCAGCTGAGTTGCACTGACAACATGAGGCCCCTGTTGCGTTTATTGCTTCTGCCAATTTGTCAGGGCGCCTGGGGATTCCCCCTTAAACGGCTCAATCCAAAGAGTATGGCTTCCTGACAAAATGTCAGGGAGGGAGTCTTGCTTGGGTGTGAATCACCGCTCACTCCGAGCGATGTCGATCTGACTTGGCCGCAGGTCAGGACGTACAATCAGAAAGAAAGTATCACCCGACGGTGGTGCTCCATCTGCCGCTTGACCCGAAGCTCGCGGCGCGCGAGACTTTAGCGGCTAGGATTCGGGAAGAGCCGAAGCGCGGTGGGAGGGTGATGATATGAGGACGGTTCTCGAGTGCTTGCTCGTTGTGGCGTTAAGTCTCTGGTTCGCCTCTTGCGGAGGGGAGGGGGACGGCCCCCGTCAGACGGCGCAGCCCCTCGTCGCCATCGCCCAGTTCGTCGAACACCCGGTCCTCGATCAGGTGCGTAACGGCTTCAAGGATCATTTCGCGAAGAAGGCCCGGTCGATCTCCTACCGGGAGTTCAACGCGCAAGGGGATTTTGCGACCGCATCCATGATCGCTCAGCAGGTCGACGCCTTGCGTCCGGACCTCGTTCTTGCGATCGCAACCCCGTCAGCCCAGGCATGTCGCAGGGAGATCAAGGACCGTCCCCTGGTCTTTGGAGCGATCACCGATCCGGTGGCGGCCGGACTGGTCCGTAGCCTTGAACAACCGGGCGTCAACGCGACCGGGACGAGTGACTTCACTCCCATCGTCGAACAACTCGATTTGATCCTCGAGATCCAGCCCGGCTGCAAAACGATCGGCACCATTCACAACTCCTCGGAGATCAACTCGACCGTGCTCGTGCGGGCACTTGAGGAGGCGTGCAAGCGGCGTGGAATCGTTCTCAAGGTTACAGCGGTCACGAACTCGAGCGAGGTTCTCCAGGCGGCCATGAACCTTGCCGCGCAGGTGGATGCACTTTACGAAGTTCCGGACAACACGGTCGCGACGGCCTTTGCCTCGCTCGTCAAAGCCTGTCGGGATCGGAAGGTGCCGCTCTACGGGGGTGAGGCGGAGGCAGTCGAGCAGGGTGCCGTTGCGTCTCTGGCCATCGACTACTACCAGCTCGGCCTGCAGACCGGGGCCATTGCGGAGCGAATC